>NZ_DASYJG010000005.1:0-3953 GCF_035996765.1 Baekduia sp. | reverse complement strand
AGCGGCAGGCGCAGGCCGCCGACCGGATGGCCGGCCAGCTCGAGCGCCGCCTTGACGGGGATCGGATTCGTGGTGACGCCCATCGCGGCGTAGATGTCGCGCAGCGAGGCGTCGATCGCGGCCCGGTTCTCGGGCTCGTCGACCATGCGCCGCATCTCGTCGCCGACCAGGTGGCTGGCGACGCAGATACCGCCGCAGCCCCCGATCTCGAGGGTGCGCAGCAAGGCCTCGTCGTTGCCGGCGTAGATGCCCAGCCCGTCGATCGGCGCCAAGTTGTCGTTGTTGGCCTGCTTGACGTAGTCGACGCCGTCCAGCTGCGCCAGCTCGGCCAGCAGGTCGTTCGGCACATCGATGACGCACCGCGACGGGATGTTGTAGAGGATGATCGGCACGTCGGTGGCCTTGGCCACCGCTGCGTAGTGGGCGATGAGCCCGCGCCGGTTGGGCTTGTTGTAATAAGGGGTGACGCTGAGGACGGCGTCGACGCCGAGCGCGGTCGCGCGCTCGGTCAAGTGCACCGCGTGGCGGGTGTCGTTGGATCCGACCCCAGCGATGATCGACATGCCCTCGGGCCGCTCGGCAACGGCCAGCTCGACGACGCGCAGATGCTCCTCGTCGCTCAGCGTCGAGGCCTCGCCGGTCGAGCCGCAGACGACGAAGCCGTCCGAGCCATGGTCGGCAAGATGGTGCAGAAGATCGACGAACGCCTGCTCGTCGACGTTCAGATCGTCGTCAAACGGCGTGACGATCGCGGTGAGGATGGCTCCCAGCCCGGCCACGCGACGCATTGTCCCAGGATCAGCCCGCAAGCGGGTCGCCACTGGTGAGCGTTGGTGGGATCTCGTGGCTGCGGTCGACGGTCAGAGCGTCGCCGGCGGGCGGTGCAGGCGGTGTCGCAGGCGGCTGCGCCTCGGCGGCAGCCGCGACCGCCTCGGCGGCCTCGGCCGTGGCCTCGGGGTCCGGCGTCGGCTCAGCGGGCGCCGTCGTCGACTCGTCCCAGCCCTTGTTCTTCTGGCTCTCGTTGAACTGCGTCTGAACCTCGTCGAGCTTGACCTGCGCCTGGTCGGCGAGGCCCTTGGCGCGTTCCTTGAGCGTGCCGTCCTTGGCGTCCTGCTGCGCCTGCTCGGCGAACTTCTTCGCCTTGTCCATGAAGCCCATGCTGCCGGTTCTCCTCAGGGTCGATCGGCTTCACAGCGTACCCTCGTCGGGTGCCGGATCCCGCCTCCCTCGCCGCCGAGATCGTCGCGGTGCGTTGGCGTGCCGACGATGGGGGCTTTGCCGTCCTGGCCGCCATGGCCGATGAGGGCGAGGAGGTCACCCTCACCGGTCCGATCGCGCACCTGCACGAGGGCGATACCGTCGAGGTCCAGGGTGCCTGGCGTGACCATCCGCGTTTCGGTCGCCAACTTCACGTCGAGCAGCTCAAGGTCGGCGCGGCGAGCCCGGACGCGTTAATCACGCTGCTGGGCTCGGTCAAGCACGTCGGCCCGCGTGGCGCGGAGTGGCTGCTGGTGCGCCATGGTGACCAGGTGCTCGAGATCGTCGACCGCGACCCGGGCACACGGCTGCTCGAGGTGCCGGGCATCGGCAAGGCCAAGCTCAAGCCGGCGGTGGCGTCGTGGCAGCAGCAGGCCGGTGGTCGCGCGCTCGCGCTGCTGCTCGCCGAGCACGGCGTCCCGGCGGCGGTTGCCGCGCGGGTGCACAAGGCGCTGGGCGGCGGCGCGCTCGCGCTCCTGCAGCAGGATCCGTATGCGCTGGCCAAGGTCGACGGGCTCGCGTTCGCGATGGCCGACGCGGTGGCCCGCGCGCTCGGCACGCCCGCCGACGCGCCCGAGCGCATCCACGCCGCACTGACGCACACGCTGCGTGCGGCCGAGCAGGACGGCCACTGCTTCCTGGCGCGCGATGAGCTGCTGCCGCGGGCCGCACGGCTCTTGGAGCTCCCGATCGAGATCGTCGACGGCCACATCGAGGACGCCGAGCTCGTCCTCGACGGCGAGCGCGTCCTCGAGCCGCGGATGGACCGCACCGAGCGGCGGCTGGCCGAGCGCGTGCGCGAGCTCGCCTCCGCCCCGCCGACGCTCGACGTCGACGTGCCGGACCAGCCGCCGGAGAGCGACCATGCGCCGACCGCCACGCAGTGGGCGGCGGTGCACGCCGCGGCCGAGCACCGGCTCTCGATCCTCACGGGCCTGCCGGGCACCGGCAAGACCGCGACGATGCGCGCGCTGGTCGACCTGCTGCGCGCGCAGAAGCGGACGGTGCGGCTGTGTGCGCCGACGGGCAAGGCGGCGCGGCGGCTGAGCGAGGCCACCGGCGGTGCCGAGGCGACGACCATCCACCGGCTGCTCGAATGGGTCCCCGGCGAGGGCTTTGCCCGGGACGCCGACGATCCCCTGACCGGCGTCGACCTCCTCGTCGTCGACGAGGCCTCCATGTTGGATGTCCGTCTGGCCGCCGCGCTGCTGGAGGCCGTCGGCCCGCGCACGCACGTGCTGCTCGTCGGCGACGTGGACCAGCTTGCGCCCGTCGGGCCCGGCCGCGTGCTGGAGGATCTCATCGCCTCAGGCACAGCGCCCGCGACGCGGCTGACCGAGGTCTTCCGCCAGGCCGCGCGCTCGCTGATCATCCGCGCGGCGCACCGCGTCAACCGCGGCGAGGCGCCGCTGGGTCCGTCCCAGCCGCTAGGCCCCGACGACCTCCGCGAATTCTTCTACATCGAGCGCCCCAGCGCGGCCGACGTCTTCACCGAGGTGGTCTCGCTGGCGACCAGCCGCCTTCCCGACCACTATGACTTGGATCCCATCGCCGACCTCCAGGTCCTCGTCCCCATGCACAAGGGCCCGGCGGGGATCGACGCGTTCAACGAGACGCTGCGCGAGCGGCTCAACCCCAGCGGCCGCGACGTCAAGGGCACGCCCTTCCGGCTCGGCGACCGCATCATGCAGACGCGCAACAACCACGAGCGCTCGTTCTACAACGGCGAGATCGCGGTCGTCGCTGCCAACGATCCCGGCCGCGGAACGCTGACGCTCGTCGGCGACGACGGCCGCCGACTGACGCTCGACACCTCAGAGACCGCGACGCTGCGGTTGGCCTACGCCTGCTCGGTCCACAAGATGCAGGGCTCCCAGGCGCCGGCGATCGTCATCGCCCTGGCACGCAGCCACGCGCCGATGCTGACCCGCAACCTCGTCTACACCGCGGTGACGCGCAGCCAGACCGCCTGCGTCATCGTCGCCGAACGTGGCGCGTTGCCGACAGCCTTGAGCCGCGTCGATGCCTCACGGCGCAACACGCGGCTGGTCGAGCTGGTGTCCTAGTTGCGGCTGGCGGCGCCGGCCGGGTGGGCCTCGATGTGGCTGACCGGCGCGTCGATCGCCCGCTGGATGCGGTGCGGGAGATCGATCTGCAGCCAGCGCGACGTGCTGTTCGGCAGCGTGGAGACGAGGATCTCATCCCAGCGACGGGGGTCCCAAACCTCGATGACCGCGCATGCGGGGTCAACGTCGCCAAGCATTGCCTCAGCCTCCACGCCGCCGGCATGGAGACGGTCGAGTGCCGCGTTGACGCGCTGACCCAAGCCCGTCTGCTGATCCTGTGGGACCAGCAGCGTCACGGCGAGCGGACCATGCTCCGCTCGGGCGTGAAGGGTGTCGTACAGCTCGTCGGAGTCGACCGTCTGGTTGGCCACGACGAGGAGCTTTTCGCGGTACATACGCCGCTCCTCTTCGGGTGGTGGAAAGAACGTCTGGCGACGGTACTCCCCGCTCCTAGCGTCCGCAATGCAGGACCCTGCCGGGACGTCTAGGTGTAAGTCCCGTGGAGGTTGTTTCGCTGGTTGAGGCGGGTGATCGGGGTTTGGTGGTCGAGGGCTGAGTGTCGGCGGTGATGGTTGTAGTGCCAGAGCCATCCGTCAAGGGCCGCGGTGCGTTCGTCGCTTGAGCGGTAGA
>NZ_DASYJG010000004.1:0-4500 GCF_035996765.1 Baekduia sp. | reverse complement strand
CCAGGTGATCGCACACGCCCGCGTCGGTCGCGCCGACGTCGTGGAGCGCCTCCAGCGCGGTCCAGATGTGCGGCGGCTGGCTCGTCGGCCCGCGCCCGTCGGGCTCGAGCGCGTACCCGTAGCCGCCGTCAGGCGTCCGGTACGGCTCCAGAGCCGCCGCCACCGCGGCCGCCGCGCCCACCGCGCCAGTCGTCGAGGGACGACTGATGGTCGCTCAGCGACCACCAGTCGTCCCTCGACGCCGGGTTTGGGTGGGGTCAGAGGTGGGTGGCGAGGAGCGCAACGCTTGCGCCCAGGGTGATCGCTGCCAGCGCGGTCCCGGTGCGTGGCACGAAGCGCCAGCCCCACGCGCTGAGCGCCGCAAGCGCCGGCAGTGCCGGGACCATGTGGCGGGCGTGGGCCCAGATGCGGGCACCGCCGTCCAGCGATGGCGCGGCGAAGACGGTGGTCAGCGCGACGGCGGCGACGATCAGCGCCAGGAACGCTGCGGTGACCTCCACATCAACTTGGTCGAAGACCGCGACTGACAGACGCTCGCGACGTGAGCGCCACAGCCGCCAGAGGGCGACGAAGGCCAGCAGGCAGAATGGCGACCACACCAACAACCCGGCGTGCGGGTCCAGCCAGGTGGTCGCCAGCCGCGGCGCGCGCGAGAGATGGTCAAGCACTCCCGTTGCGCCCGTGGCGCCGCCGCGGGCGACGTCATGCGGCGTCAGCCCACCGAACAGCCGATCGCTCACCGTGAGATAGATGACAGCCGAGGTGAGCGTGACCTCCAGCGCGATGAAGCCCGCCAGCCCGCGCTGGCGGCGCCGCAGCCAGCGCGCCATCGCCACGGCGACCACCGCCGCCGGCGCGATCAGCTCGGTTGCCAGCCACGGCAGCGCCGCCACGAGCCCCGCGCCCCAGAACGCCCACGACCGGCGCGGCTCCTCGCGCACGCGCAGCGCCAGCAGCGCGGCGCCGGCCAGGCAGGTCGCGCCGGCCATCGCCGGCGCAACCGCGGTCGCTGCGCCCAGCGCGGGCGGCGAGAGCCCGACCACGAGCGCGGCGCGGGTCGCCCACGGCTCGGGCACGAGCGCCCGCCCCAGCGCGGCCGCCAGGCAGAAGCCGAGCGCGGCGAGGAGCGCCAGCCAGATCCGGACCCCGGTCGGCCCCGCGACCGCGTAGGCCGGCGCGATCAGCAGCGTGAAACCCAGGCCGACCGGCTCGACCAGCCGCCCGTCGGTCGGCTCGGCCGCCGGGCCCAGCGGCCCGGAGTACCAGCGGCGCCAGGCATGCGTGGCGTACTCGTCGCGCAGGTCGACGTCCCCGTCGGAGACCAGCGACTCGGCCGCGAGCAGCCGGTGCGCCTCGGGGGCGCTGAGCGTCTGGCCGCCCGGCCCGCCGGGCACGGCCAGCGTCAGCGCGTAGGCGGCGACCAGGACGAGCCACAGCGGAAGGGCTCGCCGGATTGCGCTCACGCCGCCGGCGCGTCCTCGTTTGAGCCCGTCTGTGGGCTCTCGGCGTCGCTGCGTGGCGCCTCTGTGCCCGCTCCCCGGCCCTCGGCGCCGAGGCGCTCGGCCAGCGCGACCAGCGTGCGGACCATCACGCCCGTCCCGCCCTTCGGCGCATACGCACGCCCCGAATCCCACGCCGTCCCGCAGATGTCCAGATGCGCCCACGGCACGCCGCCGGTGAAGCGATGCAGGAACTCCGCCGCGGTGCAGGCCGCGCCGGTGCGCAGCGGCGACTGGTTGGCCACGTCAGCCGTCGCGCCCTTGACGAGCTCGGCGTAGCGCTCGTGCAGCGGCATCCGCCAGATCAGCTCGCCGGCGTCCTCGGCCGCACCCGCGACGTCCGCCGCCCACTCCTCGTCGTCGGCCCAGAAGCCCGAGTAGACCCGGCCCAGCGTGCTCATGATCGCGCCGGTGAGCGTCGCGACGTCGACGAGCCGCTCGGCGCCCTGGGCGACCGCGTGGTGCAGGCAGTCGGCCAGGACGAGGCGGCCCTCGGCGTCGGTGTTGTCGATCTGGACGGTCAGCCCGGACGCCGACGTCACGACATCGCTCGGTTTCATCGCGCTGCCGCTGAGCAGGTTCTCGGTCGCGCCGACCACACCAACAACCCGGACCGGCAGGCCAAGCGCGGCGATCGCGCCGAGCGCCTCGATCACTGCGGCCCCGCCGGTCATGTCGTACTTCATGTCCGCCATCGACCCGGCCGGCTTGATCGAGATCCCGCCGGAGTCAAACGTCACGCCCTTGCCAACGAGGCCCAGGACCGGCCCGGTCGCGCCCTCGGGCTCGTAGCGCAGCGTGATCAGCGCGGGCTCTTCGTCAGAGCCGGCGGCGACCGCGGCAAACGCGCCCATCCCGCGCGCCACGATCTCCTCGCGACCCACCACCTCGCAGCTCAGCGCACCATGCTCGGCCGCGATCGCCTGCGCCCGCGCGCCCAACGCCGTTGGCGTCATGTGATTCGCCGGCGTGTTCTGCAGGTCCCGCGCCGCGTTGACCGCCTCGGCGACGACCACCGCCCGCGCGACCTCATCGGCCTGATCGACGTGGTCGCTCACGACCAGCTCGGCGATCTTCGACGAGCCGTTGTCGTCGCCCGACTTGAACGCCGTGAAGCGATAGGCCGCCAACAGCGTCCCTTCGACGACCGCCCGCGCCGGCCGGTGCTCGCGCGCCTTGTGCGGCAGCTCCCAGCAGACGATCTGCGCGTCGAGATCCCGCGCACGACCATGCGCGGCGGCCGCCGCGAGGCGCAGCCCCTCGGCGCTCAGCTTGCCCCGCGCACCCAGCCCGACGAGGATCCAGCGCTTGCCGCCGGCGTGAGCCACTGCCAGATGGCACGGCTTCGCCTTGGCCTCGCCGGCGTCCACGAGCGCCTGCAGCACCCCGCCCTCGACATCGTGAGGAACGCCCTCACCCTCGACCAGGCCGACGACGACGGTGTCGGCCGCGGTCGACGCCGCGGCCTCGGTGGTGGCGGTCACACGCATGGCGCGGCACGCTACTCGTTACCGTTCCGGGCCCAAACCGTCCCGACCCGACTCCAGAGACCGAGACATCTTCATGCCCAAGACCGTCATCCTCGGCACCGCCCGCACCCCGATCGGGAAGCTCGGCGGCGGCCTGTCCTCCATCGACGCGACCGACCTCGGCGCGGCCGCCATCACCGCCGCGCTCGAGCGCGCCGACGTCGCGCCCGACCAGGTCGACCACGTCGTCATGGGCCAGGTCATCCAGGCCGGTCAGGGCCAGGTGCCCTCGCGTCAGGCGCAGATCAAGGCCGGCATCCCGAAGGGCGTCTCGAGCGAGACCATCAACAAGGTCTGTGCCTCCGGCCTGCGCGCGACCGTGATCCTCGACCAGGCGATCCGCGCCGGTGACGTCGAGGTCGGCGTCGGTGGCGGCATGGAGTCCATGTCCGGTGCCCCGTACCTGCTGCCCCAGGCCCGCTTCGGCTACCGCATGGGCGATGCCAAGGCACTGGACTCGATGGTCCACGACGGCCTCACCAACCCGTTCAGCGGCAAGCAGATGTTCATCGAGGCCACCGAGGTCGGCGACGAGCTCGAGCTGACGCGCCCCGATCTCGACCGCTGGGCGCTGCGCAGCCACGAGCTCGCGCTGGCCGCGATCGACGACGGCCGCATGGCCGATGAGATCGTCCCGTTCACGGTCAAGGGTCGCAAAGGCGACACGGTCGTCGAGGTCGACGAGGGCCCGCGCCGCGGCTCCACGCTAGAGGCGCTGAGCAAGCTGCCGGGCCTCACGGGCAAGGAGGGCTCGCACACCGCCGGCAACTCGCCGGGCGTCAACGACGGCGCTGCCATGCTCGTCGTCGCCGAGGCCGGCCTGGCACAGGAGCGCGAGCTCGAGCCGCTGGCGCGCATCCTCGCCACGGGCTGCACGGCCAACCGGCACGACTCGCTGGCGCGCGTGCCGGCCAAGGCTGCGCAGATCGCGCTCGAGCGAGCCGGCCTGGCTGCCGCCGACATGGAGGTCATCGAGATCAACGAGGCCTTCGCCTCGGTCGCGCTGCAGTCGTCGCGCGATCTGGGCGTCGATCGCGAGCGCGTCAACGTCAACGGCGGCGCCGTTGCGCTCGGCCATCCGGTCGGGGCGTCGGGGGCGCGACTGGTGGGAACGCTCATGTACGAGCTGCGCCGCCGTGGCGGCGGCCGCGGCCTGGCCGCGATCTGCTCGGGCGGCGGGCAGGGTGACGCGATCGTGATCGAGGTCGGCGGGCGGTGATCCAGCGCGTTCTGGTCGTCGGCTCCGGGCAGATGGGAGCCGGCATCGCGCAGGTGGCCGCGAGCGCGGGCATGCGCGTCAAGCTCGTCGACGTCGGCTCCGAGCAGCTCGAGCGGGGCCGGGCCGGCATCGCCGCCTCACTCGACAAGCTCGCTGCCAAGGGGCAGGTCGCCGACCCCGAGGCCGTGCTCGCACGTATCTCCACCTCCACGGAGCTCGCGGACGCCTCGGACGCCGAGCTTGCGATCGAGGC
>NZ_DASYJG010000003.1:0-5350 GCF_035996765.1 Baekduia sp. | reverse complement strand
CTGACGTCCGATCACGCGGCCACCGTGCTGGCCGAGATCATGGAGGGGCGCAGCAGCGAGGTTCAGACTGCGGCCTTCCTGATCGCGTTGCGGGCCAAGGGTGAGACGGTGCCTGAGCTGGTCGGCCTGGCTCGCACGATGCGCGCCCTCGCGACCCCGGTCACGACTGCTCGCACCGATCTCGTCGATACCGCAGGGACGGGGGGCGGCCCCTCCACCTTCAACGTTTCGACCACCGCCGCTCTGGTCGCGGCCGCGGCAGGATGCGCGGTCGCCAAGCACGGCAACCGCTCGAGCACGAGCAAGTGCGGCTCCGCCGACCTGCTCGAGGCGCTGGGGGTCAACATCGAGCTCGAGCCCGAGCAGGTCGCGCGCTGCATCGATGAGGTCGGCTTCGGCTTCATGTTCGCGCCTCGCCACCACAAGGCGATGGCCCACGTCGTGCCGGTGCGCAAGCAGCTCGGCGTGCGCACGATCTTCAACTTCCTCGGGCCGCTGACCAACCCGGCCGGCGCCCGCCGCCAGGTCGTCGGCGTCTCGGACCCCGCATACCTCGACGTGCTCGCCGGCGCGCTCGCCCGCCTGGGCTGCGACCGCGCGTTGGTAGTCTCCTCCGCGGATGGCCTGGACGAGATGAGCACGTCCGCCCCCACGCACGTCGTGGAGGTCAACGGCGACGAGTTGCGCCGGTACGACGTCGCCCCGGCCGACATGGGCCTGGCCGAGGCGTCGCCGAGCGCGATCTCGGGCGGCGATCCGGAGGCCAATGCGGCCACCACGCGCGCGGTGTTCGCCGGCGCCGAGGGGCCCGACACGGACCTCGTGCTGCTCAACTCGGGCGCGGCGATCTACGCTGCGGGGCGCACCGACGACCTGCGCTCGGGCGTGGAGCTCGCGCGGGAGACCATCGCGTCCGGCGCGGCCACCGCCGCGCTGCAGGAGTACGTCCGTATCAGCACCGAACTGGCCCCGATCTCATCATGAGCAACACCCTGGAGCGCATCGTCGACGTCACGCGTGACGAGGTCCGCCGCCGCCGCAAGGAGGTGCCGCTCGCACTGCTCGAGTCCCAGCTGGCGCCGCACCGCGAGGGCCGCCCGTTCTCCGAGGCGCTCGTGCGCCCCGGCGTGTCGATCATCGCCGAGCACAAGCGCCGTTCACCGTCGGCGGGGGAGATCCGCGCCGGCGCGACCGTCACGGAGATCGCCCAGGCCTACGAGCGCGGCGGGGCCGCGGCAGTCTCGATCCTGACCGAGGGCCCGCACTTCGGCGGTACGCTCGCCGATCTGGAGGAGGCCCGCGCGGCGACCGGCCTGCCGATCCTGCGCAAGGACTTCATGGTCGACGCCTACCAGGTCTATGAGGCCGCGGTGGCCGGCGCCGACGCGATCCTGCTGATCGTTGCGGCCCTTGAGCCCGAGGAGCTTGCGGCGCTGCACCACGAGGCGCTGGCGCTCGATCTCGACGTGCTCGTCGAGGTCCACGACGAGCCCGAGCTGAACATCGCGCTGGAGGTCGTCGACGCCGACGTCATCGGCATCAACAACCGCAACCTCACGGACTTCACCGTCGACGTCGAGCGCACCTACGAGCTGCTCAGCGATGTGCCAGCCGGCAAGACGGTGGTCTCGGAGTCCGGCTTCCACACCCGCGCGCAGATCGAAGAGCTCGAGCGTGTCGGCATCGACGCGGTGCTGATCGGCGAGACCCTGATGCGTGCGCCCGAGCCCGAGTTCGCGCTGCGCGACCTCGCCGGCCACGGCGCCAGCGCTGAGGACGCGCTGTAGCGACCGAGCCGCCGTCCGTCCAGGACCGCGTGCTGCTTTAGCAACATTTAGATCGACTTCAGGGTCGCTTCAGCGATTCCCGGGATCATCAGCCCCCAGCCATGAGCCAGCCCCCCTCCTCGAACTCGAAGACCATCGTCCTGCCGTTGCTGCTCGCCGCCTTGCTCGGCGGCGGGGTCGCCGCCGGCGTGACCGCGTTCATCGTCGACGACAGCGGTGGTGACACCCACACCACGACGGTCATCCGCCAGCCGGCCATCTCCTCCCAAGGCGCCAACAGCAAGCGCTCCAACGCCGCCGAGGGGCTCACCGCGGCCGACATCTACCAGCGCTACGCGCCCGGCGTCGCCTTCGTCCGCTCCGAGATCACCGAGCAGACGCAGAACCCGTTCGACCCGTTCGGCGGCACGCAGCGCAGCGAGTCCACCGGCTCGGGCTTCGTCATTGACGCCGGCGGCGACATCCTCACCAACAACCATGTGATCGACGGCGCCACGCCCGGCTCGATCACTGTCCAGCTCGCCGACAAGAAGACGGTCAAGGCGACGGTCGTCGGCAAGGACCCGTCGACCGATCTCGCGCTCCTCAAGGTCGACCCCGAGGGGCTGGCGCTCAAGCCGCTGCCGCTCGGCTCCTCCAAGGACGTCCACGTCGGCGACCCGACGATCGCGATCGGCAACCCCTTCGGGCTCGACCGCACGCTGACCACCGGTGTGGTCTCGGCGCTGCAACGCCAGATCCAGGCGCCCAACGGCTTCGCGATCAAGGACGTCATCCAGACCGACGCGGCGATCAACCCCGGCAACTCGGGCGGCCCGCTGATCGACTCCGCCGGGCGCGTCATCGGCATCAACTCACAGATCGAGACCGGCGGTGGCAGCGGCCAAGGCAACGTCGGCATCGGCTTCGCGGTCCCGATCGACACGGCCAAGTCGATCCTCGAGAACCTCAAGAAGGGCGAGACGGTCCAGCGCGCCTACCTCGGCATCACGTCGCTCACCGTCGACGGTCAGCTCGACGCCCTCAACCTGCCCGTCAACCACGGCGCGCTCGTGCAGACCGTGGAGCCCAACAGCCCGGCCGACATCGCGGGGCTGAAGGCGGGCGACCTGCAGGCGACGCTCTCGGGCAGCTC
This sequence comes from Baekduia sp., assembly GCF_035996765.1. Lineage (NCBI taxonomy): Bacteria > Bacillati > Actinomycetota > Thermoleophilia > Solirubrobacterales > Baekduiaceae > Baekduia > Baekduia sp. Next base: position 2,428 of record NZ_DASYJG010000003.1, on the reverse strand, counting down.
GAGCAACGACACCGTCGTCCTCGGCGGCGACATCATCACCAAGGTCGACGGCAAGGCGATCACGACCTCTGATCAGCTCTCGCAACTCGTCACGAACCACAAGCCCGGCGACAAGGTCAAGATCGAGATCGTCCGCAAGAAAGAGACCAAGACGTTGACCGTCACGCTGGGCAAGCGGCCGCCGGCGTTGCAGACCGGCTAGCGGCAACCTGCTCGCCCTAAGATGCAGGGCGTGGCCAACCGCGCACCTCGCATCAAGTTCTGCGGCATCACCAGCGTCGCCGACGCCGAGCTGGCGGTGGCCAACGGTGCCTGGGCGGTCGGGCTGATCCTGTGGCCGGAGTCCAAGCGCGCCTGCGATCCGGGTGAGGGGATCCGGATCAGCAACGCGGTGCGCCGCAAGGTCGAGGTCGCCGGCGTCTTCGTCAACCAGTCGCTGGATGAGATCGCGGCCCTGGTCGACATGCTGCAGCTCTCGATCGTGCAGTTGCACGGCGAGGAGGGGCCCGCCTTTGCGACCGAGGTGCGCCGGCGTACGGGCGCCAAGGTCATCAAGGCGCAGTCGATCCGGCTGGCCTCCGATGTGCTGAAGGTCCAGGCGTTTCACGCCATTGACTATCACTTGCTCGACACCTATCGCGAGGGCCAGCGCGGCGGGACGGGGGAGACGTTCGACTGGCGGATGCTTGATCGGCGCAGCACCGATGTGCCGCTGATCCTGTCGGGTGGTCTGACAGTGGAGAACGTCGCCGAGGGGATCGCCGCCGCCGAGCCGTTCGCAGTCGATGTGGCCAGCGGCACCGAGGCGTCGCCCGGCGTCAAGGACCCGATCAAGATGAAGGCCTTCGCCGACGCCGTGCGCGCCACGGCCGACGAGCCGGAGCCTGCGCCCAAGGTGCTGGCTTCCGAGGCGCCGAAGCCGCCCGCGGCCCCGGCGGGCCGCCGCAGTCCCGTCCGGCCCAGGTCGGTATGACGACCGGCTTAGAGATCCGCTTCGGCCCCTACGGCGGCCAGTACGTGCCCGAGACGCTGATGCCGGCGCTCGGCGACCTGCAGAAGGTCTGGCTCGACGCCTGGGCCGACCCGGCGTTCCGTGCCGAGCTCGAGCACCTGCAACGTGACTACGTCGGCCGTCCGTCGCCGCTGTACCTCGCGCCGCGGCTGTCGGAGTTCGCCGGGCGCGCGATCTACCTCAAGCGCGAGGACCTCAACCACACCGGTGCGCACAAGATCAACAACGCGCTCGGGCAAGCGCTGCTGGCCAAGCGGATGGGCAAGCCGCGCGTGGTCGCCGAGACCGGCGCGGGCTCGCACGGCACGGCAACCGCCACCGCCTGCGCGCTGCTGGACCTCGAGTGCGTGGTCTACATGGGCGAGGTCGACGTCGTCCGCCAGAAGCCCAACGTCGAGCGCATGCAGCTGCTTGGCGCGACGGTCGTGCCGGTCGCCGCGGGCTCGCGGACGCTCAAGGAGGCCACGAGCGAGGCGATCCGCGACTGGGTCTCCAACGTCGACACCACGCACTACGTGCTCGGCACCGTGGCGGGCCCGGCGCCGTACCCGGCGATCGTGCGCGAGTTGCAGCGGATCATCGGCGAGGAGGCGCGCGCGCAGCTTTTGGAGCGCGAGGGGCGGCTGCCTGATCGCGTGCTTGCGTGCGTCGGGGGCGGCTCCAACGCGATGGGGATCTTTGCGGCGTTCATCCCGGATGAGTCGGTTGCGCTGGTTGGCGTCGAGGCCGGGGGCGAGGGGCTGGACGGGCGCCACGGCGCGCCGCTGACCTCCGGCGCGCGAGCCGGTGTGCTGCACGGATCGTTCAGCGCGATCATGCAGGACGACGAGGGGCAGATTTTGGAGGCCCACTCGATCTCGGCGGGGCTCGATTACCCGGGCGTTGGTCCGGAGCATGCGTGGCTGCGGGATACGGGGCGGGCTTCTTACGTTGCGGTGACCGATGTGCAGGCCGTCGCGGCCTTCAAGGAGGTCACGCGGCTGGAGGGGATCATCCCGGCGCTGGAGACGTCGCATGCGCTGTGGTGGGCGCTGCATGAGCCTTCTGATTCGGAGCTCGATGTTGTGTGTCTCAGCGGTCGGGGGGACAAGGACCTGGCGCAGATCATCGAGGCGTACGGGGTCGAGTAAGTCGTCGGTCGTCCGCGGGGCGAGCCGTTTCGCGTTGCCCGACGTTTCGGAGCTCAGCGCGGATTGCAGTCGGGGTGCGTTGCGTGGTCCGTTGGCAGCGAAGGAGTGAGCGGGGTCAGGGGCGCGAGGCGCCCGGGGTCGTCCGCCAGCGCTCGGCAGGCGATTCGGGGCCGAATTGCCCGCCCATCAAGGTCCGGGTCGTTCTGACCCCCAATATCGGGGTCAGAACGCCCCGGATCAGCAATTCGGCAGCGAACAATAGATCCGGGTCGTCTGGTGCCCCTCA
>NZ_DASYJG010000002.1:0-72748 GCF_035996765.1 Baekduia sp. | reverse complement strand
CGACGAGCCCGAGAACCGGGCCGCGATCGACGCCTCGCTGCGCGACATCTACGCCGCGATGGGCGTCACCACGAATCCGATCCCCGTCAAGGCGGCGCTCGAGCTGGCCGGCCATCCGGTCGGCGGCCTGCGCCTGCCGCTGGTCGAGGCCGATGAGGACGAGCGCGCACAGATCCGCGCGGTCCTCGAGCGCCACGGCCTGCTGGCTTCTGCCGGGGCTCCCTAGGAGAACATGGACAACAGCAAGCTTCGAGTCCTCCCGCTGGGCGGGCTGGGCGAGATTGGCAAGAACATGACCGTCGTCGAGTACGACGGCGCGATCGTCATCGTCGACACGGGACTGCGGTTCCCGACCGCCGAGCAGGTCGGCATCGACCTGGTGCTCCCCGACTTCACCTACCTCCGCGAGCGCGCCGAGGACATCGAGGGCATCGTCATCACCCACGGCCACGAGGACCACCTCGGCGCGTTGCCGTGGATCCTGCGTGAGCTCGGGACCGACATCCCCGTCTTCGGTGGGCCGTTGACGATGGCGATGGCACGCTCCAAGCTCGACGAGCACCGGCTCAAGGAGACCGATCTCAACGACGTCAAGCCGGGCGAGACGATCGAGCTCGGGCCGTTTGACATCGAGCTGATCCACCTCACGCACTCGATCCCGGACATGATGGCCGTCGCGCTGACGACCGATCTCGGGACGATGCTCATCACGGGCGACTACAAGTTCGACCAGACCCCGGTCGACGGCGATCCGGCCGACGTCAGCCGCCTGGCCGAGCTGGGCCGCGAAGGGCTGCTGCTGCTGTGCGGCGACTCGACCAATGCCGACCGCCCGGGCTTCTCGCCCAGCGAGTCGGTCGCCGGGCCGAACCTCTCGGCGCTCTTCGGGCGTTGCGAGGGGCGCATCGTCGTCACCTGCTTTGCCTCGAACATCCACCGCGTCCAGCAGGTCGTCGACGCGGCGGCCGAGCACGGGCGCAAGGTCGTCCTGGTCGGTCGGTCGATGCGCAAGAACATCAACATCGGACGGATGCTCGGGCACATCACGGTGGCCGACGGCAGCTTCGTGCAGCCGCGCGAGGCGTCGAGCTTTCCCGACCACAAGCTCGTCATCGTCTCGACCGGCAGCCAGGGCGAGCCGTTGAGCGCGCTGCGCCGCATGGCCCACCGCGACCATCCGCAGGTCGAGCTGCACAAGGGCGACACGGTGGTCTTCGCGGCCACCCCGATCCCGGGCAACGAGCGGGCGGTCAACGAGACGATCGATCGGCTTTACCACATCGGCTGTGACGTGGTGACGCCCAAGGACACGCCGATCCACGCCTCCGGCCACGGCTACCAGGAGGAGATCAAGCTGATGCTCAACCTGACCAAGCCGAAGTACGTGATGCCGTTCCACGGCGACCACAAGCGCATCCACCTGCACGGTGAGCTGGCCAAGTCGGTCGGCGTCCCGGAAGAGAACATCTTCAAGGGCGAGAACGGCCTGCCGCTGGAGCTCGACAAGGACGGCGCGCGCTTCGGCAAGCGCGAGCGCGCGGGCATGATCTACGTCGATGGCGTCGACATCGGCGACCCGACCGACGTCGCGCTGCGTGACCGCCGGATGCTCAGCGCCGACGGCATCTTCGTCGTCGTCGCGACGATCGCCGAGCAGGACGGCAGCTCGGTCGCCGAGCCGGAGATCATCTTCCGCGGCGTGCCGTACTCCGAGGACGCCGAGGGCCTCTTGGGCGACATCCGCGAGTTCGTCAACGGCTCGCTGGCGCGTGCGGCAGGGGAGGAGATCCGCGAGATCGACCTCCTGCAGCAGAAGCTCCACGACGACCTGGCGGCGTTCGTCTACGACCGGCTCAAGCGGCGCCCGATGGTGCTGCCGGTCGTTGTAGAGGTCTGAGCGCTTAGACGCGGACGCGCACCGTGTGGAGGTCGCCGTCGGTTGACGGCGCCTCCGCGCGGCTCGCCGGCAGCGTCACGACGAAGCGCGCGCCGCCTTCGGGCGGGGACTCCAGCACGACGTCGCCGCCGTGCGATTGGGCGACCGCCCGCACGATCGACAGGCCGAGGCCGACCGAGCCGCCACGGTCGCCCTCGGCGCGGACGAAGCGGTCGAAGATCTCGGAGCGCAGCGCCGGCGCCACGCCCGGGCCGTCGTCGGCAACCGTCAGCCGCACGTGCTCGGCATCGCTGGTCACGGAGGCGTGCACGCGCGTTCCGGCCGGCGTGTGCTGGAAGGCGTTCTGGATCAGGTTGAGCGCGAGCCGGTGCAGCTCGTCGGCCGCACCGTTGACGATCGCGGGGTGGGCGTCCACGCTCAGCACGTGGTCGCCGGCGACCGGGCCGAGCTCGGCGGCGACGTCGATCAGCACCCGGCCGAGGTCGGTCGGGGCGTGGGGGACCTCGCGGTTGGCGTCGGCACGGGCCAGCAGCAGCAGGTCGCCCACGAGCCGACGCATGCGCTGGGTCGAACGCAGCGCCGAGCGCGCCGCCTCACCGCGCTCGCCGTCAAGGACCTCAGCCAGCAGCTCGAGGTTGGCCAGCACGCTGGTCAGCGGCGTGCGCAGCTCGTGGCTGGCGTCGGCGACGAACTGCCGCTGGCGCGCGAGGGCGGCCTCGCGCTCGGCCCGCGAGGACTCCAGCGCCTGGAGCATGTCGTCCAATGTTCGGGCGAGCTCGGCGACCTCGTCCTCGGTGTCGGGGATCGGCACGCGCCGGCTCGGGTCGCGCGTGGCGGCGATGTCGCGGGCCGTGGACGTCAGCCTGGTGAGCGGGGCCAGCGCGCGGCGCGACAGCGCGAGGGCGAGGGCCAGCGCCAGGCCCGAGCCGAACAGCACGCCGAAGATCAGGAACACGCGCACGCGGTGGACGCTGGCCTCGACGGGGGCGGTACGGCGCGCGTACTGCACGAGCACGGGAATCCCGAGCTGCGAGTTGCTGATCGCCAGCGTCGTCGCGCGCGTCTCGACGCGGTAGCCGCCGACCTCGCCGGTGCGCCCCGCGGCCAGGCCGAGCCTGCCGAAGTCCGGCGCGCGCTCGGTCGACGCGATCTCGACGCCGTTCTTGAACAGGACGCGGATCACGGCCTGGTTGGGCGCCGCGTAGGTCCGGACCAGCGACTCCGGGATCGTCGCCTTGTCGTTGTCGTACTTGATCGGCAGGCGGTTGCTGAGCAGGTTGTTGACCGCCGTCGACATCTCGTTGCGGAAGTCGCTGCGGATGCGCGACGCGGTGAGCTGCCCGATCACGAGCGCGAACCCGCACAGCACCAAGAACGTCAGTCCGGCGGCCAGTGCTGCCAGCCGCCAGCGCAGCGTCATCGAGTGCAGCAGGGCGCTCATGCCCGCAGCACGTACCCCGCGCCGCGGATCGTGTGCAGCAGGCGCGCCTCACCGCCACCTTCCAGCTTGCGCCGCAGGTTGGAGACGAAGACCTCGATCGTGTTGGTGGTCGCGAACGGGTCATAGCCCCAGACGTCCTCCAGCAGCCGCTGGCGGGGGACGACGATGCGCTCGTTGCGCATCAGGTACTCCAGCAGCTCGAACTCACGCTGGGTCAGCTCGACGACGCGCTCGCCGCGGCGGACCTCGTGGGTGTCGGGGTTCAAGGACAGGTCGGCGACGACCAGCGACGCGCTGCCACGCGGCGGCCGGCGGCGCAGCAGGGCGCGTAGGCGTGCCAGCAGCTCCTGGCGTTCGAACGGCTTGACGAGGTAGTCGTCGGCGCCCGCGTCGAGGCCCTCGACCCGGGCCTCGAGCGCGTCGCGCGCCGTGAGCATCAGGATCGGCACGTCGTCGGCGGCGCGCAGGCGGCGCGCGACGTCCATGCCATCGATCTTGGGGAGCCCGAGGTCCAGGACCACGAGATCGGGCACGAAGTCGTTGGCCGCGCCCAACGCCGCCTCGCCGTCGCCGGCGATCCGCGTCTCGTAGCCCTCCAGGCGCAGCGACCGCTGCAGCACCTGTGCAATGTCGTCGTCGTCCTCCACGATGAGGACGCGTGCCTGCCGCTCATGGCCGTCGATCACAGATGCATGGTAAAGCCGGCCATCAAGCCAGGATCAAGGGCGGCCCGCGCACGCGCGGTCGGCGCTCCGGCAGGGACGGGCACCAGCGTGTCGAAGGTGAGGGTCCGAGCCATGGCCACGACCCGTACTCCCGCCCCGCGCAAGCGCAAGCCGGCGCCCAAGTCCAAGACCACGACCTCCGCATCGTCTGCGGCCGCGCGCAAGCGCAAGCCGCCGGCGCGCGGCAAGGGTGCGGCGCGCACGCGCGCCAAGCGCTCGTCGGCGACCTGGGCGCCGCGCATTCCCATCATCGAGCAGCGCCATCTCGACCTCTTCGGGCTGGCGCTCGTGGCGTGCGGCGTGTTCCTGGTCTTCCCGCTTTATCTCGGCTGGGATGGCGGGCAGGCCGGCGACGGCGTGGTCGACGGGCTCGCGCTGGCCGTGGGCCAGCTGCGCTACGTCGCCCCGGTCGGCGTCCTGGCCGCGGGCGCGGTCATCGTCATGCGCCCGGTGCTGCCGTCGGTGCGGCCGTTCAAGTCGGGCGGCCTCTGCTTCGTGCTCGCGCTGGCGCTGATGTTCGCCGCCGGCACGCTGGGTCTCGGGCCCGACACGGTCCGTCATGGCTTCTGGGATGCCGACTTCCTGCGCGATCGCGGCGGCTACCTCGGCGAGGCGTTGTTCTATGTGTCGAGCAACCTGATCGGGTCGATCGGCACGCACATCCTCGCGCTCTTCCTCTTCCTGGCCGGGCTGTTGCTGCTGACCGGCGCTTCTGTGGCCGGGGTGCTGAAGGCGACCGGCGGCACAGTCGCCGAGTCCACGCGCGTGCTGCGCAGCGCGACCGCGACGGCGCGGGTGGGTGGGACGGAGTCGGCGAGCCCACGGGGCGCCGCGGCCACGGTTGCCGGCGCGACCAAGGACGGACGGCCGCGCGTGAAGGTCCCAGAGACCGACGACGACATGGTGGTCAAGGCCACGCACGTCGAGGCACCGTCGCTGGACGGCGTCGAGCGCTACCCCGACCTCTTCGGCGACGACGAGCCGGCGGGCGCGCTGCCCGACGAGGAGCCGCGGATCCGCCGGCGCAAGAAGGCGGCTGAGCCGGTCGTGCCGGAACCGCTCGACGACGACCTCACCGTCGAGCGCACGCCGCAGTCCGCGGCCGAGGACGCCAATGACGCCGCGGTCGAGGACGCCGTGATGGCGACCGACGAGCTGCCGGACCTCCAGCAGGACTTCGACCCCGACGACGACGGCGAGCCAAAGCAACTCGAGTTGCCGGCCGCTCGTGGCGAGGACGATGCCGAGGAGATCGACTACATCATCCCGGACCCCCGCGTCCTCAAGCGCTCCACCGGCGACCAGATCCGCCCCGACACCAGCGGCAACGAGAAGATCGCTGCGTCGCTGGTCGAGGCGCTGAGCCACTTCAACGTGGAGGCCAAGGTCGTCGGCACGGTCAGCGGCCCACACATCACGCGCTACGAGCTGCGCCTCGCGCCCGGCGTGAAGATGAGCAAGGTCGCCCAGCTCAAGGACGATCTGGCCTATGCGCTGGCCGCAACCGAGATCCGCATCCTCGCGCCGATCCCGGGCAAGCAGGCCGTCGGCATCGAGGTCCCCAATCGCGACCGCCGCACCGTCCACCTCGGCGACGTCTTCCGCGCGCGGCCCGAGGGCTACTCGCCGCTGACCGTCTGGCTGGGCAAGGACGTCTCGGGCAAAGCCATTGGCGCCGATCTGGCCAAGATGCCGCACATCCTCGTCGCTGGTACCACGGGCGCGGGCAAGTCGGCGTGCATCAACGCGATGTTGTCGTCGATCTTGCTGAACGCCACGCCCGACGAGGCGCGGCTGGTCCTGGTCGACCCCAAGCAGGTCGAGCTCAACCACTACGAGGACGTCCCGCACCTGCTGACGCCGGTGATCACCTCGCCGCGGCAGGCCGCCAACGCGCTCCAGAACCTCGTGCGCGAGATGGAGTGGCGCTACGGGATCATGGCCATGAAGCGCACGCGCTCGCTGGTCGAGCTCAACCGCGTGCGTGAGGAGGAGGGCGAGAAGCGGCTGCCCTACATCCTCTGCGTCATCGACGAGCTCGCCGACCTGATGATGGTCGCGCCCGGCGACGTCGAGGACTCGATCATCCGGATCGCGCAGAAGGCGCGCGCGGTCGGCATCCACCTCGTGCTCGCCACGCAGTCGCCACGCGTCGACGTCATCACGGGCATGATCAAGGCTAACGTGCCGTCGCGGATCGCGTTTGCGGTGAGCTCGCAGACCGACTCGCGCGTGATCCTCGACCAGAACGGCGCCGAGTCGCTGCTGGGCATGGGCGACATGCTCTTCTCGCCGGTCGGCTCCTCGAAGCTGCAGCGCATCCAGGGCGCCTACATCGACGAGGCGCAGGTCGCGCAGATCACCGAGTTCTGGGCGCGCCAGGGCGAGCCCGAACTGCGCGCCGACCTGCTGGAGGAAGTCGAGCCGGAGGCCGCCGAGGGCGGTCGCGATGAGGCCGACGGCAAGGATCCCGATGAGGATCCGCTGCTCGCCGACGCGATCGAGCTGGTCGTCGAGATGGGCACCGCGTCGACCTCGATGCTGCAGCGGCGCATGCGCCTGGGCTACACGCGCGCGGGGAGGATGATGGACATGCTCGAGCGGCGTGGCGTCATCTCCGGCTACGAGGGCTCCAAGCCGCGCCAGGTGCTGATCACGGGGCAGGACCTGCCGCGGATGCTCGCGGCCTTGGCAGAGAAGGGCGACATCGCCACGCCGACGAGCGCCGATGCGCCAGAGCTGCCACCGCCCCGGGCGGGTGGGTCCGAGTCTGGTGGGTCCGAGTCTGGCGAAGATCCGCTGGACCCAGGCGACGACCAGCCCGCTCAGTAGCTCCATAGACTGCGGCCCCAAGCCATGCCGGAGATCGGGGCCACCCTCCGCGAGGCGCGCATGCGCGCCCGCATCGACATCTCGGAGATCGAAGCCGAGACGAAGATCCGTGCCAAGTACCTGCGGGCGCTGGAGAACGAGGAGTGGGGGCTGCTGCCCGGTCCCGCCTACGTCCGCTCGTTCCTGCGGACCTACGCCGAGGCGCTCGACCTCGACGCCAAGCTGCTCCTGGAGGAGTACAAACTCCGCCACGAGCGACCGTCCGACCACGACCTCATGCCGATCGGCGCGCCGCGGCGCCGTGGCGGGCGGGGCGGCCGTGGCGGTGGGCCGATGCGTCCCCAGCGTGAGCCGCGCAGGATCCCGGTCGGCCTGGTGGTCGGCGTGATCGTGGCCCTGCTCATCGGCGTGCTGTACCTGCTGGGCAAGGGCAATAACGACAGCGGCGATGGTGGTGGGCCGTCGGCGGCCAACACGACAACCAGCCGGACCACGACGACGCCCGTGCCGGCGCGTACGACGGCGACCTCATCGGCGGCGCAGCGCAAGGCCTCCAAGAAGAAGGCGTCGGCCGCCTCCAGGCTGGTGCGCCTCCAAGTCGTCCCAACGGGCCCCGGCCCGGTCTTCGCCTGCCTGGTCGACGCGGGCGGCGCGGCGCGGATCCCGGGGCTGTCGCTCCAGCAGGGCGGGACGGCGGGCCCTTACCGGTCCAAGAGCTTCAAGCTCCTGCTGGGCAACGGCAACGCGCGGCTGCGCGTCAACGGCAAGGTGCGCGACGTGCCGGACGCCAGCCCGGTCGCGTTCCGGATCAGCAAGGGCTCGTTCAAACGCGTCGACCCGGGCGCCGTCCCGAACTGCTCCTGATGGCGGCGCGCGCGGGCATCGTGGTCACGGGCACCGAGGTGCTCACCGGGCGCGTCGTGGACCGCAACGGTCCGTGGCTGGCCGAGCGCCTGCGCGAGCTCGGGGTCGACGTCGCCCACAACATCATCGTCGGCGACCGTCCCGACGACGTGCGCGACGCGCTGGGTTGGCTGGCGAGCGCGGGCGTCGACCTGATCATCACCTCCGGCGGCCTGGGGCCGACCGAGGACGACCTGACCGCGGCGGTCGTGGGCGAGTTCCAGCAACGCCCGCTGGCGCTGGACGAGGACTTGGAGGGGCGGATCTGGAAGATCTTGGAGGCCTTGACGATCCGCTGGCCGGACCTCGACGAGGAGGCGATCCGGCGCTCGAACCGCAAGCAGGCGCTGGTGCCTGCGGGCGCGACGGTGCTCGAGCCGGTCGGGACGGCACCGGGGCTGATCGTGCCGCCGCGGGAAGTCGGCCCGCCCACCCCCGGCCGGCCCACGCCGACGATCGTCGTGTTGCCCGGGCCGCCACGTGAGCTGCAGCCGATGTGGCGCACGGCGATCGAGCTGGACGCCTTCCGCGCGGCGATCGGCGGCGCGACCGTCTACCGCCAGCACATGCTGCGGCTGTTCGGAATCCCGGAGTCCGAGATCGCCAACACCATGCTGCAGGCGCGCGCGGCGGGGATCGACCTCGATGCGCTGGAGATCACGACCTGCCTGCGGCGCGGCGAGGTCGAGGTCGTCACGCGCTATGAGCCGCCGCAGCAGGACGTCTATGACGCGTTTGCGGCGCTCGTGGCCGAGAAGCACCCGCGTGAGCTGTTCTCCGACGACGGGACGTCGGTCGACGAGCAGGTCGCGGGGCTGCTGAGAGCATCTGAGCGGACGATCGCCACCGCTGAGTCCTGCACCGGCGGGCTGCTCGCCGGGCGGCTGACCGATCTGGCCGGTTCGTCGGACTACGTTTTGGGTGGCGTGGTCGTGTACTCGGACGCGGCGAAGGTCGCGCTGGCCGGCGTCGATGAGGGGTTGATCGAGCGGACGGGGGCCGTGTCGGTCGAAGTCGCCGAGGCGCTGGCCGACGGGGCGCGCGCTGCGTTGGGCGCCGATGTCGGGGTCGGCATCACCGGCATCGCAGGACCGGGGGGTGGGACCGAGGACAAGCCCGTGGGCACCGTCTGCTTCTCGGTGAGCGCAGGACACGGTTCCCACCCACCCAATCGACTGACCCGGCGCCTCGTCCTACCCGGCGGTCGCTTCGACGTCCGCGACCGCTCGACAACGGTGGCCATGCACATGATCCGGCGCGTCTTGCGAGGCGAGACCGGGGGCTGAGCGGTGCCCGCGCGCCTCTTCGTCGCGCTGGAGCTCGGCGGCGAGGACCGTCGCGCGCTGGTGGCCTGGGCACGTGAGGCGGTGGCCGCCGATCGGGCGCTGCGGATCGTCGCGGCCGAGCAGGTCCACCTGACGCTCGCCTTCCTCGGCCATCGGCCACTGGAGGACGTCGGGCCGCTGAGCGTGGTGGTGGAGGAATTGGCGGGCTGGCCGCTGCCGGCGCTGTCGACCGGTGCTGCGCTGTGGCTCGCACCGCGCCGGCCGCACGTGCTGACGGTGGCGGTCGCCGATGAGACCGGCGCGCTGGCGGCGCTGCACGCCACGCTCTGGGACGCGCTGGAGGAACTGGGGTTCGAGCGCGAGGAACGGCGCTTTCGGCCGCACCTGACCGTCGCGCGCGTGCGCCGCGGGTGGACGCCGTCGACCGCGGCGCTGCCGCCGACGCCGGTGCTGGAGCTCGACGTCCGCGGCGTGGCGTTGATGCGGTCCTGGCTGGGGGAGGGCCCACCGCGCTACGAGGCGCTGACGCGTGCGGAATTCGGCTCAGAATTGTGACCGCGCGGGCGTCCTTCGGCACACGAACGCACGTACGCTTCTGCTCACCGAAGTTCCGTCCGACGCGACCCGCACACTGGTTCGCTCTTCCGCGTTCGTAGAGAGGTTTCACCCGCATGCCCGCCACCGATGAGAAGGCCATCAAGGCCCGCGACACCGCCCTTGCCACCACCCTGACCCAGATCGAGCGGGAGTTCGGCAAGGGCTCGGTCATGCGCATGGGCGACCCGGGCGCGCAGGTCAAGGTCAACGCGATCCCGACGGGCGCGCTGTCGCTGGATCTGGCGCTCGGCATCGGCGGCATGCCCCGCGGCCGCATCGTCGAGCTCTTCGGCCCGGAGTCCTCGGGCAAGACGACGCTCGTCTACCACGTGCTCGCCGAGGCCCAGCGCCTGGGCGGCGTCTGCGCGTTCATCGACGCCGAGCACGCCATGGACCCGCTGTACGCGCAGGAGATCGGCGTCAACATCGACAACCTGCTCGTGTCGCAGCCCGACTACGGCGAGCAGGCGCTGGAGATCTGCGACATGCTGGTCCGTTCCGGCGCGGTGGACGTCGTGGCCATCGACTCGGTGGCAGCGCTCACGCCGCGCGCAGAGCTCGAGGGGCAAATGGGCGACCAGACCGTCGGCCTGCAGGCGCGGATGATGAGCCAGGCGATGCGCAAGCTCGCCGGCAACCTGAACCGCACCCAGACCCTCTGCCTCTTCACGAACCAGATCCGCGAGAAGATCGGGGTCATGTTCGGCTCGCCCGAGACGCAGCCGGGCGGTCGCGCGCTGAAGTTCTACTCGTCGCAGCGCCTGGACATCCGGCGCATCGAGACGCTGAAGGACGGCACCGAGGCCGTCGGCAACCGCGTCCGTGTCAAGGTGGTCAAGAACAAGGTCGCCGCGCCGTTCCGCCAGGCCGAGTTCGACATCGAGTTCGGCAAGGGCGTCTCCAGCTCGGGCTGCATCCTCGACCTCGGGATCGAGCACAACATCGTCTCGAAGTCCGGCTCGTTCTTCTCCTACGACGGCGACCGCCTCGGCCAGGGGCGCAACAACGCCAAGGGCTTCCTCGACGAGCATCCCGAGATCGCGCGCGAGATCGAGGACAAGGTCTACCGCGCCCTCGACATCGACCGCGACCTCGTCGCGCCGATCGACCGCGACGAGGTGCCCGAGGGCGTCGATCCGGCGACGGGCGAGATCACGGCTGAGCGGACGACGGCGGCGGCCACGGCGTAACGGTGGAGCGGAGCGGCTGCCCGTGACGACCGCCGAACGTGCCGTCGACCCGGAGGTTCGTCTCCAGCACGCGCTCGATCTGAGCTACCGCTACCTCGGGTTCCGTGATCGCACGGTGCTCGAGGTGCGGCGCCACCTCGAGGCCAAGCGCGTGGAGCCCGACACGATCGAGCAGGCCGTGGCCGAGCTCTGCGAGCTGGGCTATCTCGACGACGCGCGCTTCGCCCAGCGCTTCACCGAGGACCGCCGCACGCTGGACCACTGGGGCAACGAGCGGATCGAACGCAAGCTGCTCGCCTGCGGCATCGAGGCCGGTCTCGTCGCGGCGGCACTCGCCGGCGGCGACGAAGGCGAGTCGCAGTTCGACGCTGCCCTGGTCGTCCTCACCCGCCGCTTCCGCATGCCACCCGAGACCGAGCGCGACCGTGAGCGCGCCCTCGGCTTTCTCGTCCGCAAGGGCTATGAGCTCGAGACCGCCTACGACGCGATCCGCGCCTACGGCCGCGACTAGCGCGCGAGATGTGGTTGGTGGGCGGCGCTCCGTGACGTCGCCACCGCGCTCGTGTGGTCTGCGGTGTCGGGTGAAAGTGTTGCTCTGTGGTTCGAGGTTCGGTTTGTGTGGGCACCGAACGGGCGCCGCGCGGATGGCGACGTCACGGATCGCCTCCTTGTTCAACGTGCCCGCCGCGCCCAGGCACCGCGCGCTTTGCCGCGAAGTATCCGGGTCGATTTGACCCCAATAGTTGGGGCAAAAACGTCCCGGACCCACATCGACGAGGGTCGAGCGCGTCTGGCGTCCCGAGTCACTCCCTTCGGGCCGACGGGTGCGATTCGGGGTTGAAGAGCGGGGCGAGTGTTTCGCCGGCCAGCGCGACCGCCTCGAGGTCGTGGACGTCGGGCATGGAGAAGGTCAGGCCTTCGATACCGACCTCACGGAAGGCGTGGGCGTGCTCGAGGACCTGGTCGGGCGTGCCGGCCGTCGTGGCAGCGATGCGCTCCTCCGGGAAGCCCGCCGCGCGCATCAGGTCGAGCTTGGCCTTGACCGCATCTTCGGTCTCGCCGATCGCCAGCGTCATCATCGAGGTCTTGGTGATCTCGGTCGAGTCGCGGCCGACGTTCTCGCAATGGCCCTCCAGGACGCCGAGCAGGTGCTTGGCGCGCTCGGGGTCGCCGAAGAGGTTGCAGCCGTCGGCGTACTGGGCGACCATCCGCAGCGTCTTGCGCTCGCCGCTGCCGCCGATGAGGATCGGGATGTCACCGCGCAGCGGCTTGGGGTTGTTGTAGGCGTCGGTGACCGAGTGGTGGGTGCCGGCGACCGTCGCCTGGTCTTCGGTGAACATCGCGCGCACGATCCGCAGGTGGTCCTCGAGGCGCTCAAAGCGCTCCTTGATCGGCGGAAACGCGTAGCCGTAAGCGTCGTGCTCGGCCTCGAACCAGCCGGCGCCAATGCCGTGGAAGGCGCGGCCGCCGGAGATGATGTCGAGCGTTGTCGTGATCTTGGCGTGCTGGGCGGGGTTGCGGTAGCCGACGCCGCCGACGAGCAGGCCGAGCGCGATCGACTGCGTCCGCGCGGCGATGGCCGCCAGCATCGTGTTGCCCTCGAACATCCAGTTCTGCGGCGGACCGACCGGCGGGATCTGGTGGTAGTGGTCCATGAGCGACACCGAGGTGAAGCCGGCCTGCTCGGCCGTGGTCGCGATCTCCACCAGCTTCTCGAAGACCGCCTCGGGTCCGACGCCGGGGTAGTTGAAGTTCGGCAGGTGCAGGTCCAGCTGGATGGGAGCTCGCATCTCAGCCACGGTAGTGGCCATTGTGACCCGCGTCATCTAGCGTCTGACACATGACAGGACGAGCGCGATGAGGGCCGTGGTCTGCCAGCGGGCCGAGCTGGAGGTCGTCGATCTGCCCGAGCCGGCGCCGGCCCGCGGCCAGGTCCGCCTCGAGGTGCTGCGCTGCGGCATCTGCGGCTCGGACCTGCACGCCCGCCACGGCATCGATGAGTGGGCCGAGATGGCGGCGCGCACCGGCTATGACCGCTTCGGGCGCTCCGCGGACGCGATCGTCTTCGGCCACGAGTTCTCCGGGAGCGTCGCCGAGTACGGGCCGGGCGGTCAGAAGAAGCTCCCCACGGGGACGCCGGTCGTCGCCGTGCCGCTCGTCCGCGGCGCGCAGGGGATCGACGCGGTCGGCCTCTCGGCGCACGCGCCGGGCGCCTATGCCGAGCAGCTCATCGTCCAGGAGTCGATGATGATGCCCGTGCCCAACGGCCTGGCGCCCGACGTCGCCGCGCTGACCGAGCCGATGGCCGTCGCCTGGCACGCCGTGCGCCGCGGCGAGGTCAGCAAGCGTGACGTGGCGATCGTCATCGGCTGCGGGCCGGTCGGATTGGGCGTGATCCTGTGCCTGAAGGCCAGTGGCGTGAAGACCGTGGTGGCCAGTGACTTCTCAGCGGGGCGCCGCGCGCTGGCGACCGCCTGCGGTGCCGACGTCGTGATCGACCCCGCGGTCGGCTCGCCGTATGAGGGCGGCGCCAAGCGCGGCCACATCACCGATGCGCCGGCGGCGTTCGAGCTCGCCGTCGGGACGCGTGAGAAGCTGGAGCGGCTGCCCGTTGGCTGGTGGCATCTCTGGCGGCTGGGCGAGAAGCTCGGCGGGATGCCCAAGCGGCCGGTGATCTTCGAGTGCGTCGGCGTGCCCGGGATGATCGCGAGCATCGTCGACGACGCGCCGCTGTTCTCGCGCGTGGTCGTCGTCGGCGTCTGCGTCGGGCCGGATCGCTTCACGCCCGCGATGGCCATCAACAAGGAGATCGACCTGCGCTTCGTGCTGGCCTACTCGCCGCTGGAGTACCACGACACCTTGCACATGCTCGCTGAGGGCAAGCTCGACCCGCGCCCGCTGATGACCGGCACCGTCGGCCTCGACGGCGTCGACGCGGCCTTCACCGCGCTCGGCGATCCCGAGACCCATGCCAAGGTGCTGATCGATCCGCGCTCGTCAGCGACCACGCCGAGCTGAGCAGCGCTCGTCCAGCATGCACGAGACGCCCGAGGAGATCGCCGCCCTCCAGGCCCTGCTGGACCGCAGCTACGCCACCGCCGGCCCGCACCTGCTGCGCATCCACACGCCCGAGCGGCGCCTGACCGCCCAGCAGCTGATCGACAAGCTCCAAGGGATGCGCCTGCTGACGCTGGCCACGGTCACCGCCGACGGCCGCCCGATCACGGGGCCGGTCGACGGGGTCTTCCTCCACGGCGCGTTGCACTTCGGCTCGGCGCCGGACTCCCTCCGCTTCCGGCACATCGCCAAGCGCCCGCAGGTCAGCGCCACGCACCTGCCCGGCGAGGAGCTCGCGGTCACCGTCCATGGTCGTGCCACGCCGGTCGACATCCAGGCCCCGGAGGGCGCCGACCTACGTCGGGCGCTGCTCGACATCTACGTGCCGCGCTACGGCGCCGAGTGGGAGCACGAGTTCCTCGATTCCGGACCGGTCTACGCGCGCATCGACGCTGAGCGGATGTCCACGTTCTCGATGCCCGCCGCGTAGCGCCGCCATGCCCGTCGACTTCGGCATCGACCGCGTCAGCACCGCCCGCCTCGTCGGCCGGCGGCCCGAGGCGGGCGACGCGACCACCTACGCGCGGATGTACACCGATGCGCGCGTGGCCGAGGAGGCGTGGCCCGAGCACCTGCGCACCGCCGATCGCGCCCACGCCGTCCTCGCCGAGTTCCTCGGCCATTGGGAGCGCTGGGGCTTCGGATCGTGGACGGTGCTCGCCGACGGCATGCCAATCGGCTACGTCGGCTTGCGCCACGGCGATGTCGGCGGCCGGCCCGAGGTCGAGCTGCTGTGGTTCCTGGACGCCGACCACTGGGGCCACGGGTACGCGACCGAGATGGCACGCGAGGTCGTGCGCGTCGCCTTCGACATCCTCGAGCTCGACGCCGTCGTGGCCGAGACCGTCGACGTCAACCACGCCTCGCGCGCGGTCATGCGCAAGCTCGGCATGTCCTATGAACGCGACATCGTGCATGTAGGCCTACCGCACGTGCTCTACCGCCTCTCGCGGTGACGCCCAGGCTGATTGCACGCGCAACGCCTTCGGTACTACGATCCCCGCCAGCGAAAGACCGACTTCAGGGCGACCGAACCGAGACTTCCAGCACGCTTTCCGCCGTTCGCACAGCACGTGCAGGTCCGCACCGCGCCACTGAGAGGCGCTCCGGACCACGCAGGATCCGAAACCGCCGTCCACCATCGCCCGGTGGCCGGGCCTCTCGCTCCCAAACCGCAGGACCGGAGACCAGCCGCCGCCCTCCATCGACGGCAGGGGAGAGGACACCCACATGGAAACCCTGATCGGCGCGGCGCTCATCGGAGTCGCCATCGTCGTCGCGGCCCTCGTCTACGGACGCCGGCGGCCGGTCGCGGCGCTCGCCACCGTCGCGGTGCCTGCCGCGGTCGCGACCCCCGAGGACGCAGAGCTCCTGCGCCGGGCCGCCGAGCTCGAGCACAGCGCCGCGCGCACCCAGGCGCTGGAGGCGGCGCTCGATCGCCGCGGCGCCGACCTCGACCGCCGCGAGGCCGAGCTGGAGCGGCGCGACCAGCACGTCCGCGCCCACGCCGACGAGGTCGAGCGCCTGCGCGTCGCGCGCGAGCAGGCGCTAGAGCGCGTCGCCGGCCTCAGTGCCGGTCAGGCCAAGCAGGCGCTGCTCAAAGACGTCGAGGAGGGCGCGCGCCACGACGCCGGCCGCGTCCTGCGCCAGGTTGAAGACGAGACCAAGCGCGACGCCGAGCGGCGCGTGCGGTCGATCCTGTCGGTCGCGATGCAGCGGCTGGCCGCCTCGCATGCAGCCGAGACGACGGTCAGCGTCGTCCAGCTGCCGAGCGACGACATGAAGGGCCGGATCATCGGTCGCGAGGGCCGTAACATCCGCGCGCTGGAGAACCTCACCGGCGTCGACTTCATCATCGACGACACGCCCAACGCGGTCGTGCTCAGCGCCTTTGACGGCGTTCGCCGCGAGGTCGCGCGCATGACGCTGGAGAAGCTCCTGCAGGACGGCCGCATCCATCCGGCGCGCATCGAGGAGACCTACTACCAGGCGAAGTCCGAGCTCGAGTCCCACATGGTCGAGGCGGGGGAGACGGCGGTCTTCGAGGCCGGCGTCCAGGGCCTGGATCCCGAGCTCGTCAAGGTCCTCGGCCGGCTGAAGTTCCGCACCAGCTACGGCCAGAACGTGCTCGCGCACTCGGTCGAGTGCGCGCACCTCTCCGCGCTGATGGCCTCCGAGCTGGGCGCGAGCACCAAGACCGCGCGTCGCGCCGCGCTGCTGCACGACATCGGCAAGGCGATCTCGCACGAGGTCGAGGGTCCGCACGCGCTGGTCGGCGGCGACCTCGCCCGCCGCCACGGCGAGTCAGAAGCCGTCGCCCATGCGATGGAAGCGCATCACAACGAGGTCGAGCCCCAGACCGTCGAGGCGGTGATCGTCCAGGCCGCCGACGCGCTGAGCGGCGCCCGGCCGGGCGCCCGCGGCGAGTCGCTGGAGCAGTACGTCAAGCGCTTGCGCGACCTCGAGAAGCTCGCCACCCGCCACGACGGCGTCGACAAGGTGTACGCCATGCAGGCCGGCCGCGAGATCCGCGTGATCGTGGAGCCGGGTGCGATCACCGACGAGAAGGCGATCGCGCTGTCGCACACGATCGCGCGCGAGATCGAGCAGGAGCTCGAGTACCCGGGGCAGATCAAGGTGACGGTCATCCGCGAGTCGCGAGCTGTCGACTACGCGAAGTGAAGGTACCCTCGTGTCGGCTGTGACCAAGACCTTCCACGTCACCACCTTCGGGTGCCAGATGAACGAGCACGACTCCGAGCGGATGAAGGGGATGCTCGTCGCGCTGGGCTACGCGGAGACCGAGGAGCAGCGCGACGCTGAGCTGATCCTGTTCAACACGTGCTCGATCCGCGAGAAGGCCGACAGCCGCTTCATCTCCTACCTCCAGCTGGCCGCCTCCTACAAGCGCCGCAACCCGGAGATCGTGATCGGTGTCGGGGGCTGCTGGGCCCAATCGGTCAAGGATGACGTCTTCCGCCAGTTCCCCTACGTCGACGTCGCCTTCGGGCCGGGGCAGGTCCACAAGCTCGCCGAGTTCCTGACCAGCGACTCGCTGACCGCTCAGGGCTTCTTCGAGTTCGAGGGCTTCACGGGCCATCTGCCGTCGGCGCGCGAGCGCGACGTCCAAGGCTGGGTGCAGATCTCGGCCGGCTGCAACATGAAGTGCTCGTACTGCATCGTGCCTTCGACGCGCGGGCGCCAGGTCGATCGGCCGCTGGACGAGCTGGTCGCCGAGGTCCGTGAGATGGTCGACGGCGGCGTCATCGAGGTCACGCTGCTGGGCCAGAACGTCAACGCCTATGGGCGTGCGGTGCGCGATGGAGAGCGGACGTCGTTCGCCGCGCTGCTGCACGCGCTGGACGAGATCGACGGCCTGCGCCGGGTGCGCTACACCTCGCCGCACCCGCAGGACATGACCGAGGACGTCGTCCTCGCGCACGCGACGCTCGACAGCGTCTGCCCGCACATGCACCTGCCGCTGCAGTCGGGCTCCTCGCGGATCCTGAAAGCCATGCGCCGGACCTACGACCGCGGCCGCTTCCTGGACCGGGTCGGCCTGATCCGTGGCCACAACCCCGACATCGCGCTGACCACCGACATCATCGTCGGCTTCCCGGGGGAGACCGAGGCGGACTTCGCGCAGACGCTCGAGGTCTGCGAGGAGGTCGGCTTCGACGGTGCGTTCACCTTCATCTACTCGCCGCGCCGCGACACCGAGGCGGCAGCGTTCACCGACGACTTCGTCCCGCATGAGGTCGCCGTCGAGCGGATGGAGCGCCTGGTCGAGACCGTTCAGCGTCGTGCGGCCGAGCGCGCCCAGCGGTTCGTCGGACGCACGCTCGACGTGCTCGTCGAGGGTCCGTCGCGTACCGATCCCTCCCGGCTGCGTGGCCGCAGCGGCCACGGCAAGACGGTGAACTTCTCGGGTCTGGCACAGGCCGGCGAGATCGTTCCGGTCCAGATCACCGGCTCGACCTCGCAGACGCTTTCCGGCGAGATGTCGCTGCTCGCGCGGGCCCTCGTCTCCTGACGAACGCAGAAGTGCCTGCTACGAACAGATGTTCGTAAATCCGTAACAGCTATGCGAACATGTGTTCGCATGCGGTGGGACAATCTGAAGATCGAGGGCGAGGAGGAGGCACGGCTTCCGGGCTATCGCGAGCCGGCGGCGGTGCGGCGTTTCGATGCGCCCGAGGCGCTCGACATGCGCTTCTACGAGATCCACGCCAAGAGCGCGCTCAACCGCGTGCCCGAGGCATCACGTATGCCGTTTCGGTGGACGATCAACCCGTACCGCGGCTGCTCGCACGCCTGCGTGTACTGCCTGGCCGGCGAGACGCCGATCCTGATGGCCGACGGGCGCACGCGCCCGCTGGCGGAGCTCCGCGTTGGCGACGAGATCTACGGCACCGAGCAGGAGGGCACGACCTACCGACGCTACGTGCGCACGCGGGTACGCGCCCACTGGGCCACCGAGAAGGCCGCCTACCGCGTGACGCTGCAGGACGGCACCGAGGTCGTGGCCAGCGCCGACCACCGCTTCCTGACCAACCGCGGGTGGAAGCATGTGCTGCGCGCCGAGCGCGGCGCGACGCCGCGGCCGTACCTGACCCGGGCGGTGTCGCTGCTCGGGCCGGGCCGCTTCGTCACGCCGCCCGTCGACACGCCTGAATATCGGCGTGGCTACCTCTGCGGGGCGGTGCGCGGCGATGCACAGGAACCCGAGGCGCGCGGGCGCGCCTCGGCCTACCTCGCCGCCTGTGGCATCGACGGCGGCCTGGTCGGACTCAGCGGGATCGGGGGCGCGACCACGCGCCGCCGGCGGACGCCGGGCGCGCTGCTGCGCGCCGAGCGGATCGACGCGCTGGTCGTGTGGCCGTTCACGCCGAGCGACGACTGGCGCAAGGGCTATCTGGCCGGCATCTTCGACGCCGACGGCAGTTGCGGCAGCGACGGCCTGCGGATCGACAACGCCGACCCGACGATCCTGTCGTGGACGGAAGCGTGCCTGCAGTCCTTCGGCTTCGCGTGCGACGTCGAGCCGCCCGACGCGCTCGGGGTACGGGGTGTGCGCGTGCGCGGCGGCGTCCGTGCCCAGCTGCGCTTCTGCCACCTGACGGGTCCCGCGGTGACGTCGAAGTGGGGGCTGGAGGGCCGTCCGGTGAAGTCCAACGCCGATCTCGCCGTCGTGGCGGTTGAGCCGCTCGGCGCACCGCAGAAGTTGTATGACATCACCACCGGGACGGGGGACTTCATCGCCAACGGCGTCGTCTCGCACAACTGCTTCGCCCGGCCGACGCACACCTACCTCGAGTTCGATGCAGGCCGTGACTTCGAGCGCGAGATCGTCGTCAAGGTCAACGTGCCCGAGGTGCTGCGCGCCGAGCTGCGGCGGCCGTCGTGGCAGGGCGAGCACATCGCGATGGGCACCAACACCGATCCGTACCAGTGGGTCGAGGGCCGCTACCGGCTGATGCCCGGCATCTGGGAGGCGTTGCGCGACTTCCGCAACCCGTGCTCGGTGCTGACCAAGTCCCCGCTCGTGCTTCGGGATCTGCCGTTGCTCAAGGAGATCGCTGAGGTGACCGATGTGAGCGCCAACCTCAGCGTGCCGACGATCGACGAGCAGGCCTGGCGGGCGACCGAGCCGCACACGCCCCATCCCCGTGCCCGGCTGGAGGCCGTGGCCGAGCTCAACCGCAACGGCATCCCTACCGGCATCCTCGTGGCGCCGCTGATGCCGGGGATCAACGACGACCCCAGGCAGGTCGAGGAGATCATCCAGACGGCGATCGACGCCGGCGCGACGAGCATCGGCGGGATCGGCCTGCACCTGCGCGGCGAGGTCCGCGGGGTCTTCATGGAGTGGTTGCGCGCGTATCGCCCGGATCTCGTGTCGCGCTACGAGGAGCTGTATGCGCGTGGCGCGTACCTGCAGCAGCCCGAGCGCGACCGGATCGCACGGGTGCTGCGCAACGCCGGCGCGCCGCGGGCCCGGCCGTTCCGCCGCGACCCGGCCGACGAGCGGCCGTTTGACCGTGCGTTCCGTCGGGCCATGGGGCCGCGCGGGCGGATCGAGCGAGACGTCGGCCTGCGCCGCCTCGGGCCGCCTGACG
Organism: Baekduia sp.; assembly: GCF_035996765.1. Taxonomy (NCBI): domain Bacteria; kingdom Bacillati; phylum Actinomycetota; class Thermoleophilia; order Solirubrobacterales; family Baekduiaceae; genus Baekduia; species Baekduia sp. The sequence goes on along the minus strand of NZ_DASYJG010000002.1, from coordinate 52,641 downwards.
CCGTCCAGGAGTCGCTGTTCTAGCGCTTGTCGGCCTGCCCGCTCGCCAGCTCTTTGGCGATCTTGTCGCTGCCCAGGCGCTTGGCGACGCGTGCCGACGTCGCGGGAGCGAGCTGTGCGAACGCGGTGCCCATGCGGATCCCAGCCGGCGCGACGTCGATCTCGCCCTTGTCGGCGGTGATCGCCTTGACCACGGCGGCGGCGACGTCCTCAGGCGAAGAGGTTCCGACGCCCTTGGGCAGCTTGGTGCCCGACTCGTGGAACATGCCGGCGTCACGGATGAAGCCGGGGAAGACGGTGCTGACGCCGACGCCGCGCGGCCCGAGGTCGCCGCGCAGGCCCTGGCCAAAGCCGCGCAGGCCGAACTTCGTCGCGCTGTAGATCGAGCTGGACGCTTGGCCGGACTTCCCCGACAGCGAGGAGATCAGGACGATGTGGCCGCGGCCGCGCATCGCCATTCGCTCGCCGAGCACGCGCGACAGGATCACCGGCGCGCGCAAGTTGACCTCCAGCGCGCGGTCGATCTCGGTCGGCGTGAAGCTCAGGATGTCGCCCGAGGCGGGCAGCGCGGCGTTGGCCACCAGGATGTCGACCTCGCCGGCCTCGTCGAGCAGGCGGTCGACGGCCTCGCGGTCGGCGAGGTCGACCGCGGTCGCGCGCCCGCCGACCTCGGCCGCCAGCGGCTCCAGGACGTCGGTGCGCCGGCCGGTCAGCAGCAGCGACGCGCCGGCGCCGTGCAGGTGGCGGGCGATGGCGTGACCGATGCCGCCCGTGGCACCGGTGAGCAGGACGGATGAGCCGCGGAGTTCCATGCGGGCACTCTTTCATGCTGTCGCGCAGGACGCGGCGGCGGCGCCGCGTCGGCCACACTGTGGCGCGGTGACCCTCCTCGCCCTCTTCGGCCCGACCGGCGTCGGGAAGACCGCGCTGGCGCTCGCGGTCGCCGACCGCCTGCGCGCGCGCGGCGAGCGACCGGTCGCGGTCTCGGCTGACGCGCTGCAGGTCTATCGCGGGTTGGAGATCCTCAGCGGTGCGGCCGACGCGGCCGATCGTGCGCGCCTGGAGCATCGGATGATCGGCATCGTCGAGGTCGACGAGCGCTACTCCGTGGCCGAGTACGCCCGGCGCGCACACGCCGAGATCGATGAGCTCCTGGCCGGCGGTGGCACGCCGATCGTCGTCGGAGGCACCGGCCTGTACTTGCGTGCGGCGCTCGCCGAGCTCGATCTCCGCCCGCCGCCCCCGCCCGGCGTTCGCGAGGCGCTCATGGCCGACGCCGAGGCTCGCGGGCCGGAGAGGCTTCACGCGGAGCTGGCGACACGCTCTCCCGCCGTCGCCGCGGCGATCGATCCGCGCGACCGCCATCGCATCGTGCGGGCGTTGGAGCTCGAGGCCCAGGGCGCGCTGGAGGACCAGCCGCCGGCCGAGAGCCGGCTGTGGACCGCTGAGACGCGCTGCCCGACGCGGCTGGTCGCGCTGACGATGGAGCGCGAGCGCCTCAAGGCGCGCATCGACGCGCGGGTCGACGCGATGCTCGCGGCGGGCGTCGTCGACGAGGTGCGCGCGGCGGACGCCGCCGGCGCGTCGGTCACCGCGCGCAAGGCGCTCGGCTTCCAGGAGCTTTTGGATGGCGACGTCGAGGCGATGAAGCGCCGCACGCGGCAGTATGCCCGGCGCCAGTTGACCTGGTTGCGCAAGCTTCCGGGCGTCGAGCACGTCGACCTCACCGACCGCGCGCCCGAGGACGTGGCGCGGGAGCTGCTGGGATAAGGTCGCGCCCGCCGATGCGATTTCAGAAGTGGCAGGCGCTGGGCAACGACTACATCATCGTGGAGCGTGACGCGCTGCCCTTTGCGCTGACCGCCGCACGGGTCCAGCTGCTGTGCGACCACCACCTCGGCATCGGCGCGGACGGCGTCCTCGAGCTCTCGCCGGCCGACGCCCAGGGCTTTGTCGCGCGCCTGCGCATCTTCAACCCCGACGGCTCGGAGGCCGAGCTGTCGGGCAACGGCGCGCGCGAGGCCGTGATGTACCTGCGCGCGTCCGGCTGGACCGACCAGCGGCAGTTCTCGATTCAGACCGCGGCGGGCGAGATCCGGCCGACGATCCACGACGAGCGCACCTGCACGCTGGACATGGGGCGTGCGCGGCTGCAGTCGGCGGACTTCCCGAGCGGCGGCGCCGATGGTTTGGGAGAGCTTGACGCCGGCGGCCGAGTCTGGCGCTTCCAACACGTACAAGTCGGGAACCCGCAGTGCGCGATCCACGTGCCCGACGTCGAGGCGCTGGAGGCGCTCGACCTGGCAGCCATCGGCCCGGCGATCGAGCACAGCGAGCTGTTTCCCAACCGCACCAACGTGTCGTTCTTCAGCGTGCTCGCGGCAGACCGCATCCGCGCACGGATCTTCGAGCGCGGCGTGGGAGAGACGAGCGCGTCGGGCACGGGCGCCTCGGGCGCCGCGATCGCCCACGTCCTGCGCGGGGGCGACAGCCCCGTGACCGTCGTCCTCGACGGTGGCGAGCTGACGGTGGACGTCGACGAGAGCCTGCTCTTCACGCTCACCGGCTGGGCCATTCCGGTCTATGCGGGCGAGGCGAGCGTCGCGCTGCTGGCGGACCTCGCTGCGCTCTAACCTGCCAGGCAGATGACCGACCAGCAGCGCATCACCGGGCCCGCGTGGGCCGTCGGCCTGGCGACCATGACCGTGCCGGAGGGCAAGGTCCTCGACACGCTCTACCTCGAGCCGCGCCTGGGCCTCGACAGCGCGCCGGAGCACGCCGGCGGCGGAACCCGGCCGCTGAAGACCGCCGAGGCCACCGACCTCGGCGGTGGGGCCTTCGCCGGCGCGACCGGTCCCGACGAGCTGCGCGGCGTCACGGTCGCGCCCGTGCTGACCGTCATCGAGGACCTGTCGGCGCCGCCGTCCGACACCCACGACGCCTACCTGCGCCTGCACCTGCTCAGCCATCGCCTGGTCGCGCCCAACAGCATCAACTTGGACGGCATCTTCGGCGCGCTGCCCAACGTCGCCTGGACCAATCGCGGCCCGGTCGACCCCGCCGACCTGCCGACCGTGCGCCTGCGCGCCCGCGCGCTGGACCGGCCGCTGAGCGTCACCTCGATCGACAAGTTCCCGCAGATGACCGACTACGTCGCGCCCGGCGGCGTGCGCATCGCCGATGCCCGCCGCGTGCGTCTCGGCGCGCATCTCGCCGAGGGCACGACGGTCATGCACGAGGGCTTCGTGAACTTCAACGCCGGCACGCTCGGCGCCTCGATGGTCGAGGGGCGCATCAGCCAGGGCGTCGTCGTCGGCGATGGCAGCGACATCGGCGGTGGCGCCTCGATCATGGGCACGTTGAGCGGCGGCGGCAAGGACATCATCTCGGTCGGCACCGGCAGCCTGATCGGCGCCAACGCCGGCCTCGGCATCTCGCTCGGCGACGGCTGCATCGTCGAGGCCGGCCTCTACCTCACCGCCGGCACGCGCGTGACGACGCCGGAAGGGGAGACCGTCAAGGCCCGCGAGCTCTCCGGCCAGAGCAACCTGCTCTTCCGCCGTAACTCGATGACCGGCGCGGTCGAGGTGCTGCCGCGCTCCGGGACGTCGTGGGGCGGCCTGAATGCCGCCCTGCACGCGAACTAGCGCCGGGCGCCAGCGTCGGTGGCGCTCAGTTCGCGGCGCTGGTCGGGGTGCGCTGTGTGGTCTGCCGTCACCGAGGAGCGAGCGGTGTGGACGTTCGTGACGCCAAGGGGCGTCCGCCGGCCTTAGTTGTTGGGGTGGTAGATCGAAGCGACAGTGAGTGTCGCCAATGTCGACCACCCCAACAACTCACGCGATTTGGGCGCGACCTCGCCCGCCTCAGCGCTGGCGGACGACGGGCCAGCGCACCGAGTCGCATTCCTCGCTCGCTCTCGGCGGCGACGACAGACCAGGTTGCGCACCCGCGGCCGACCCTGCGCTGGACGCCATCTACGCCCGCGCCACCGGTCCTTGACCCGCTTAACCCGCCGGCAGCCGTCGTGCCGCCTCCGCGCACGCCTCGGGCGTTGGGACGAGCGCGAAGCGCACGTGGCCGGCGCCGCCGGGTCCGAAGAAGGAGCCCGGCGCGCAGACGATGCCGTGCTCGAGCAGCCGCACCGCGCAGGCCTCATCGTCCTCGCCGTCGGGCGTCTTGCACCATAAGAAGAAGGTCGCGGGGCCGCCGGCGTCGCGGAAGCCCGCGGCTTGCAGCGCCGGCCAGAGCAGGTCGCGCTTCTCGCGGTAGCGGGCACGGACCTCCTCGACGTGTTTGTCGTCGTCCCACGCCGCGATCGACGCGAGCTGGACGAACTCCTGCGGCGCCACGCCGACATTCGGGCGGTACTTCTTCAGCGCGGCGATCAGGCGCGGGTCGCCGGCCACGAAGCCGCTGCGATACCCCGGCATCGACGAGCGCTTCGAGAGCGTGTTCAAGACCACCACGTTGGTCCGATCGGCCAGCTGCAGGGCGCTGACCGGCGCATGGCCGGAGAACCACAGCTCCGAGTAGGCCTCGTCGCAAGCCAGCACGAAGTCGTGCTCGCGCGCCAGCGCCGCGGCGCGCTCGAGCAGCTCCAGCGACGCCACCGAGCCTGTCGGGTTGTTGGGGAAGTTGAGCCAGAGGAGGCCGAGGCGGCTGAGCGTCGCGCTGTCGAGCGCGTCGAGATCCGGCAGGAAGCCGGCCGTCGGGTCCAGCGCAATCTCGACGACCTCGCGACCCGCGAACAGCGCGCCGCGCGCGCCCACCGGGTAGCCGGGCACCGTCACGCCGACCGCGACGCCGCCGACCACCTCTGCCATGTGGAAGACGGCCTCCTTGGACCCCAGCGTCGGCACGATCTCGGTGTCGCGATCCAGCGCGATGCCGCCGAAGCGGCGGGTGACCCAGCGCGCGATCGCTTCCCGCAGCGCCGGCAAGCCCTCGGCCTTCGGATACGTCGACACCGGCGCCAACGACGCGGCCAGCGCGGCGCGGATGAACTCCGGCGTCTCCTCACGCGGCTCGCCGACGCCGAAGTCGATGAGCTCGATCCCACGCGCCGTCGCCACCCGCTTGGCCTCGTCCAGACGCACGAACGGATAGGTGCCCAGCGTCTCCAGCACCGGGTTCAGGCGCACAGGAACCTCACGAGCGTCTCGTAGGAGCTCACTAGCGCGGCGGCCTCGACCTGCTCGTCGCGCCGGTGGGCGAAGCGCGGCGCGCCAGGCCCGAAGTTGATGGCATCGACGCCAGCCGCAGCGAACTCCGCCACCGGCGTCCACGCCTGCTTGGGCGCGGTCTCCAACCCGCCGGCCTCGATCAGCCGCGACACAAGGACATTGCCTTCTGGGACGGCGCCCGAGGGCGCGTTGCCGTCGATGGTGAGCTCGCCGTGGGGCTCGCAGAGTGCGCGCAGCCGCGCTTCGGCATCCGCTGCGCTGGTCCCCGGTGCGTAGCGCATGTTGATCTCCACGACGCACTCGTCGGGCACGACGTTGCGCGCCACGCCACCGCGGATCGTCACGGCCGAGATGACCTCGCGGAACGTCAGCCCGGCGAACTCGTGGTCGACGGGCTGCAGCGCGGCCAGCTCGGCGATGCCGCGGCCAGCGCGGTGGATCGCGTTGTCGGCCAGCCATGGCCGGGCGCTGTGGCCGGCGGTGCCGCGGAAGGTCCACGTCGCGTTGACGTTCCCGACGCAGCCGGCGTGCAGCGCGTTGTCGGTCGGCTCCATCACCACGACGAGATCGGCCTCGCGCAGCCCGGGCTCGCGCGCCAGCAGCGGCGTCAGCGCGCTGTCGCCGAACGGCAGCTCCTCGCGCCCGAAGAAGACGAAGCCGACGTCGACCGTGGCCGCGGGCAACGACGTGAGGGCCAACTCCACCATCACGCCGAGCGCGGCCTTCATGTCGGCGGCGCCGAGCCCGTAAACCACGCCATCCTCCAATTGCCCCGGCAGGTTGCCCTGCGCGGGCACGGTGTCGAGGTGGCCGGCGAGCAGGATCAGCGGCCGGTCGCCACGCGCCGTGGTGCCGGCCAGGATGCAGCTGTCGCCAGCATCGCGCGCGTCCGGCAGGACCGAGAGCACGTGGGCCGCCAGCGCCGCCTCCGAGCGGGACTCCGACGGCACGTTGACGAGCTCGAGAACGCGCGAGGCGAGGCGGTCGGCAAGGCCGGCGGACGACATGCCGCCAAACTACCGCGGCACCCCAGGCCGCGGGTTTCGCCCGCCGGGCGAACACCCGCAATGAGAACCGAGCCCTCTGGGCGAGGTTCTCACCGCTTTTCCACAACCACTGTCGTCGACTTCACCAGCGCAACTGCCTGATCGCCGGGCTTGATGCCGAGGTCGTCGGCGGCCTCGCGCGACATGAGCGACACGATGCGGTACGGGCCGCAGGCCATGTCGATCTGGGCCATCACGCCGTCGCGGCGCACGCCGAGGACGATGCCCTTCAGGCGGTTGCGTGCCGACGAGCGGCCCTCGCGGGCACGCTCGCGCAGGAGGTTGGCCAGTTCGTCGGCGCGGAGGTAGCGCTGCTGCCCGCGGCGTTCGAAGACGATCCGGCCGTCGCGCTCCCAACGTCGCAGCGTGTCGACGCTCACGCCCAATGCCGCCGCGGCCGCGCCGATGCGGATCCAGTCCTCGGGCCGTTCGATGACCTCCGACATCAGGCACCACCTCCTCGGAGCACGCTACTCCTTGACCGCTCGGCAAAGCCTCCATCATCCGTTGAGTGCGCAGCACAGATCTGAGTAACCAACATAAGGGTTCACGCACAGAAATCTGGAGCCATGCGATTGCCACGGCGCTGTCCTCAGCACCTAGACTCAAGGGGCACATGGAACGCAGTCGCAACGGACGCACCACCCAGACGCGCAACGGCGCAATACCGGTCGAAGGCCGCGCCAAACAGCGCGCCTACATCGTCGCCGCGCTCGAGTCCGGCGACGATCTCTCAGAGCTGCGCGAGCTGCTGGCCACGGCAGGCGTCGCGGTCGTCGGGCAGGCCGTCCAGCACCGCGACAAGCCGCATCCCAACACCTACCTCGGCCCCGGCAAGCTGCTGGAGGTCAAGGACGCCGCGAAGGCCGCGGACGCCAACGTCATCGTCGTCGACGACGAGCTCAGCGCGCGCCAAGAGCGCAACATGGAGAAGGAGGTCGGGATCTCGATCGTGGATCGCACGGCGACGATCCTCGACATCTTCGCCGCGCACGCCAACACGGCCGAGGGCAAGCTCCAGGTCGAGCTCGCGCAGTTGGAGTACAACTTGGCCCGGATGCGTGGGCTGTGGACGCACCTCGAGCGCCTCGGCGGCGTCTCCAGCGGCGGCTTCGCGACGCGCGGACCGGGCGAGTCGCAGATCGAGACCGACCGCCGTCTCGCGCGCGACCGCATCGCCGCGCTGCGCCGCCGGCTGGAGCAGGTCAAGGGCACGCGCGCGATCCAGCGCGCCGAGCGCGAACGCGCGCACCTGCCCCAGGTCGCGCTCGCCGGCTACACCAACGCGGGCAAGTCGACGCTGCTCAACGCGATGACCGGCAGCGACGTCGGCGTCCGCGACCGGCTCTTCCACACGCTGGACCCGACCACGCGCCAGCTGTCGATCGACGGCCGGCCGTACCTGCTGACCGACACGGTCGGCTTCATCCGCAAGCTGCCTCACCAACTCGTCGATGCCTTCGGCGCGACGTTGGAGGAGACGCGCCTGGCCGACCTCGTCCTGCACGTGGTCGATGCCAGCGCCGACGAGGACGATCGCCAAGAGATGCTGCGCGCGGTCGAGGACACGCTGGAGGAGATCGGCGCCGGCGATCGTCCACGGCTGTTGGTCCTCAACAAGGTCGACGTTCTCGACGCCGACGAGCGCGAGGCGCTAGGCCACCGCCATCCCGACGGCATCCAGGTCAGCGCGCTCTCCGGCGACGGCATCGACGACCTCCACGTCGCGATCGAGCACGCCTTTGCCCGCACGCTGGAGTCGGTCGAGCTGCTGCTGCCGTATTCCGAGGGCGGCCGGCTGGCCGAGCTGCACGACGTCGCCGGCGACCTGCACCGCGAGGACACCGCCGAAGGCGTCCACGTCGTCGCCCGCCTACCGACGGCGATCGCCGAGCGCTACGCGCGTTTCGCGGTCTGATGCAGACACCCGTCGCCGCGGCCGAGTTGGCCGTCCGCCTGCTGCATCCCGACGCCAAGCCGCCGGCTCGTACGCGTCCGCACGACGCGGGCTATGACCTCAGCTCGACCGAAGCGGTGACGCTCGCGCCGGGCGAGCGGCGACTGGTCGGCACGGGCGTCGCCGTGGCGATCCCGCCCGGCGTCGCCGGCCTCGTCACCCCGCGCTCAGGGCTGGCGATCAACCACGGGATCCACCCGCTCAACTCGCCGGGCCTCGTGGACCCCAACTACCGTGGCGAGCTGCGCGTGGCGCTGCACAACGCGAGCGCCGAGCCGTTCGAGGTCGCCGTCGGCGACCGCATCGCCCAGCTGCTGCTCGTGCCGTTCTGGGCTCCGGCGATGGACGTCGTCGACGAGCTTCCGCCGTCGCCCGACGATCGCGGCGAGGCGGGCTTCGGCTCTTCGGGGCGCTGACGCTCGCTGCCCGCCCGCGCAAGTGCGCGCATTTGCAGGCGGGCGGGTGGGGGCGGGCGGGGCCGACTAGGACACCTGCAGTGGGGATGCAAGAAGGGGTGTCAGCCGTACCTCACGCCGGACGGTCGCGCTCTAGCGTCTCGCGGGTGTCGACCGCCCGGATCGTCCTCCTCGCCGCGCTCGGCCTGCTCGTCTTGAGCGGGGCGGCGTTCGGGCTGTCCGAAGCGCTGCATCGCAGCGCGACGGTGCGGACGATGCTGACCAATCCGGTCCACAAGATCGTGGTCCGCGCGGACGCCGGTGACGTCGACGTGCGTGCCGGTTTGACCGGCGACGTCATGCTGACGCGCCACGACGCCTGGACCGTCGACCGCCCGACGGTCAGCGAGCGCTACGCCGGCGGCGTGCTGACGATCAAGACCCGCTGCGGCGGGCTGAAGGCCGTCCTGCGCTGTCGCAGCAACCTGCAGATCGACGCCCCGCCAGACGTCGACGTGACGATCCGGACCGATGCCGGTGACGTGGACCTGCGCGGGCTGAGCGGCCGCGCCGATGTGCAGACCACCTCGGGCGACATCCGCACCCACCGCTTGGAGCCCGTCACGGTGCGCGCGATGAGCGACGCCGGCAACGTCTCGCTCGACCTCTTCGGCGAGCCGGTCCGCACCGAGGCCGAGAGCAATGGTGGCAACGTTCGCGTCACCGTGCCCTACGGGCCCTACCGCGTCGACGCCAACACCAAGGGCGGCAACGTCAAGGTGGAGGGGTTGATCCGCGACGACCTCGCCCCGCAGGCCATCGACGCCCTGACCAACGCGGGCGACATCACCGTCCGGGCACGCTGACGCCTGGCGGTCCCAGGGGCGCGCGAGCGAGCCCCTGGGCGAGTTCGCGCTGCGAACCCGAGCCGCCAGGCGAGGCGTTCGCCGGCTACTGGAGGTAGCCCGCCTCCTTGAGGTACTCCGCGGCGACCGCCGCGGGCTTCTCCTTGTCGAGGTCGACGCGGGAGTTGAGCTCCTGCATGACCGGCAGCGTCAGCCCGGCGGTGACCAGGTTGACGGTCTTGACGAAGTCCGGCCCGGCGGCGTCAGCCACCGACGTCTTGGCCAGCAGCGTCGCGTTGTAGGGCGGGAAGAGCTGCATGTCGTCCTTGAGCAGGACCAGGTTGTCGGCCTTGATCTGGCCGTCGGTGGTGAAGACCTCACCAACGTCGGTCTGGCCGTTCTTGATGACCTCGTGACGCTTGGCGAGGTCGATCGACAGGAACTTCTTGAACTTCAACCCGTAGGTCTTCTCCAGGCCGAGCAGGCAGTCGATGCGCTGCTGGCACTCCGGCGGACCCGAGATGGTCAAGGTGGAGGCCTTGCCCTTGAGATCCGACAGCGTGGTGATGTTGCCGAGCTTCTTGGCCGTCGCTTGTGTGACCGCGAAGCCGTTGGAGTCGGTGAACGGCGTCGGGTTCTCCGCCGTGATGCTGTCCTTGACCATGCAGGTCTTGGCCTGCGTGAAGGCAGCAGCCGGATCGTGGCTGACGTCCTTGTCCTTGACCTTGCAGAAGCTGGTCAGGATCGTGCCGGTGTACTCCGGGTAGGCGTCGACGCGGCCGGCCTTCAGGGCCTTGAGCGCGATCTGCTCCGAGCCGAGGTTGAGCTGCTTCTTGACCTTGTAGCCCGCGGCCTGCAACGCCTGGGCGTAGATCTCCCCGAGGATGAACTCCTCGGTGAAGTTCTTGGAGCCGATGGTGATCGTCGGCTTGGAGCCGTTGTCGGCGTTGGCCGTGATGATCTTGGTGTTGGCGGCCGGGGTGGTCGCGGCGGCGGTGCCGGTGTCGGCACTGCCACTGGAGTTGTTGTCATCGCTGCCGCACGCGGCCAGGCCGACGGTGGCCAGGACGAGCAAGAGCAGTGCGAGAACGCTGCGAGATCGCATACGTCGGTTCCTCCTACTGGGGGTGGTGTTCGTTTGGGAGAGCTTGAGTCCGCGAGGGGTGACGGCCCGCTGCAGCGCGGCGAAGAGGAGCTCCGCCGCGATCGCCAGCAGCGCGATCAGGAGTGCCGTGCCCAGGCGCCCCGCGTCGCCGTGCACGTTGGCGTTGATGATCGGCACGCCGAGCGTGTCGACCCCGACATATGGACCGAGGGTCGCCGTCGCCAGGACGTTGACGACCGACGTGCGGATGCCGCCGAAGACCAGCGGCAGCGCCAGGGGGAGCTCGACGCGGAGTGCCAGCTGGCGCTCGGAGAGCCCCATGCCACGCGCCGCGTCGACCACGTCGCGGTCGACTTGGCGAACCCCGACGTAGGTGTTGGTGAAGATCGGCGGGATGGCCAGCAGGACCATCGCGAAGACGAGGTTGCCGGCATTGAGCCCCAGGTAGGTGCTGGCGAAGACGAGCACGGCGAAGCTCGGGACCGCGCGGCCGACGTTGGCCGCCGTGGAGGCCGCGAACTGGCCCTTGCCCTTGTGGCCGAGCCAGAGCCCGAGCGGCAGCGACAGCGCGATCGACACGACGATCGCCTCGAAGGTCACGCGCAGGTGGGTCCACAGCAGCGGCAGCAGGTGGCTGCCGCCGACCTGCACGCCGCCACCGACCGACTCGCGCGAGTGCAGCAGGTAGTTGATGGCGTCCTTCATGCGGTCGCCGTCGCGCGCTGCCAGGGAAGGAGCAGCCGCTGGATCCCCAGCAACCCGAGGTCGAGCACGAAGGCCAAAAGCACGCAGAGCCCACCGGCGACCAACACGTTGGACTTGAACGCGATGTCGCTCAGGATCTGCTGGCCGAGGCCGCCGGCGCCCGCGTAGAAGGCCAGCGCGGCGAGCCCGACGTTGGTCGTCGTCGCGACGCGCAGACCGGCGAAGATCTCGGGCGCCGCGAGCGGCAGCTCGACCTTCCACAGCAGCTGCTGCTCGGTCAAGCCCATCCCGCGCGCGGCGTCGCGCGCCTCGTCGGGCACGTTGTCGAGCCCCGCGATGATGTTGCGAAACAGGATCAGCAGCGTGTAGGTGGTGAGCGGGATCAACGCGGTGGTGAACCCGAAGCCGGTGAGCGGGATCAGGATCGCGAAGAGCGCCAGCGACGGGATCGTGTAGAGGATTCCGGTGACGCCGATGATCGGGCCGGTCAGCCAGCGGCGGCGGTGCGCGAGGAGCGCGAGGGCAAAGGCGATGGCAAAGCCGATGACAACGGAGGCGAGCACCAGCTCGAGGTGCTTCCACAGCGGTGAGAGGTAATCGCCGAGGTGGTGCACGATCCAGGTCGGGCAGATGTTGTTCTTCTGCACGCAGGTCAGCGAGCCGCTGTCGCGCTCGTGGATCCGGACCTGCGCGAGGATGTCGATGGCCGCCGCGCTCACGTGCTGCGGCCCTCCTGACGCACGCTGGTCAGCCACTCCAGCCGCTTGATCATGCGCTCGGCGCCGACGAACTCCTCGACGAACGCGTCGGCGGGGGAGCGGACGAGCTCCTCGGCGCTCGAGTACTGCGCCAGCTCGCCACCCGGCTTGAGGACGGCGATCTTGTCGCCGAGCTTGAGCGCCTCGTCGATGTCGTGGGTGACGAAGATGACGGTCTTGCCGAGGTCGGTCTGCAGGCGGCGGAACTCCTCCTGCAGGCGGCTGCGCGTGATCGGGTCGATGGCGCCGAACGGCTCGTCCATCAACAACAGCGGCGGGTCGGCCGCCAATGCCCGGCCGACGCCGACGCGCTGGCGCTGGCCGCCCGACAGCTGGGCCGGGTAGCGCTTGCCCATCGCCGGCTCCAGCCCCACGAGGTCCAGCAGCTCGTCCACGCGCTTGCGCACGCGCCCGTGGTCCCAGCCCAGCAGCTTGGGGACGGTCGCAATGTTGTCGGCGACGGTCAGATGGGGGAAGAGGCCGATCTGCTGGATCGCGTAGCCGATGCCGCGTCGCAGCTCCGATGGCGACTGGTCGCGGACCGAGACGCCATCGACGCGCACGTCGCCAGAGGTCAGCTCGATCATGCGGTTGACGAGCCGCATCGCGGTCGTCTTGCCCGAGCCCGACGGCCCGATGAAGATCGTCAGCTCTCCGGCGGGGACCTCGAGCGTGAGGTCGCCGATCGCCGGCTCCTCGGTGCCGGGGTAGGTCTTCGAGGCGTGGTCGAACTCGACGGTTGCAGCGGACGCGGACATCAGTTGTCCACCAACCTAGTGAAGAATGACAGCGGGTAGCCGGACGGCCCCTCGGGGTGGGCGGTGTTCGGAGGGCGCATAGAGGATCCGCGGCCGGCGGACCCAGAGATCCTAGCCCGCTGCACGGAGGGGTCGGCGCAGCGCGGCGCGCGCGGACTCGTCGGTGCCGTTGGCCACGTGGGCATCGATGAGCTGCAGGACGCCCTTGGCGCGGCCCGTGACGGCGACGGTGCCGAGCGCCGAGTCGACCGCGACGGCGTCGGGCTGCTGCACGGTGGGGAGCCGTCGGACCGGGCCTGGGCGGCCGTCGATCGGCAGCGAGACGAGTTCGTTGCGGGCCGTGAGCGTGACCCAGAGCCGGTGGCGCACGGGATCGAGCGCGAGGCCGTAGGGCGCGCTCCCGCGTGGGAGCGGCACGCGCCCGGCGCGGGCCAGCGGGCGGCGGCCGGCGTCGGTGGCGAAGACGAGGATCGCGTCACCGCGCGTGTCGGCGACGTAGAGCCGATCGCCGCTGGCGACGACGGAGGTCGGGCCCGCGCCGGCGGGAAGCTGGGCGACGCGGCGCAGCGTGCGCGGGTCATAGAGCGCGAGCGTGCGCTCCCTGGTGGCCACGACGGCGAGCCGGCGGTCGAAGTCGGCCGCGTCGAGCCCACCGGGGTGGATCGTGGCGGGCAGGGCTGCGGTTGGGCGGCCGCGGTCGAGGACCGTCACGGCGGCCGCGCGGGCGTCGGCGACGAACGTCCTGCCGAGGACGAGTGCGGCGCCCGGCGGGAGCGCTGCGGCTGCGGTGCGCAGCGCGGGCTGGATCGCCAGCGCCCGTCTGCCGGTCTCGGCGGGGACGAGGAAGACGGCCGGCACGGGTGGTGGGTCGCCGGGGCGGCGCGTGCCGGTCGGAATCGCCACACGCTCCCGAATCCGCCCGGTCCGCACGCTGACGATGATGAGGCGGCTCGGGTCGTGGACCGCGACGGCGAAGATGTGGGCGTTGGGGTCTGCGGCGACGGCGTCGGCCAGCGCGCCGACGTGCAGGACGCGGCCGGCAGGGCGGATGGTGGGCACCGAGGCGGCCGCGGGCCGGGCCGTGGGCGGGAGCGGCGGCGGTGCAGGCTCGGTGGACCCACAGCCGGCGGCGAGCACGGGGAGGAGGAGGGCGGCAAGGCGCGGGCGGCAGCGCACCAGCCGAGGGTCGCACGCCACGTCCGTTCCGGTCGCACGTCCCCAGCGGCGTCGAGGGACGATCTATGGTCGATAGTCGCACAGCATTCGTCCCTCGACGCCCCGGGCTGCGGTGCGGGGAGCTCGGTGGCATCCTGGAGGGCATGGCTGCTCTTCTCACAGGTGGGTGTCTGTGTGGCGGCGTGCGCTATGAGGTCTCGGCGCCGCTGGTCTCCGCTGGCTACTGCCACTGCACCCGCTGCCAGCGCCGGACGGGCACGGCCGCGGCAGCCTCGGCCAAGGTCGCGCCCGGAAGCTTCCGGGTGACCGCAGGCGAGGAGCTCATCCGCGACTACGACCCCGGCGATGGCGGCTTCCTGAAGTCCTTCTGCAGCGCCTGCGGCGGTGCGCTCTACAGCTCGCACCCCGAGCATCCCGACATCCTGGGCATCCGGCTCGGCACGGTCGACGGCGACCCCGGCATCCGCCCGAGCTACCACCAGCGCGTGGAGACCGCGGCGGTCTGGGAGGCGCTTCCCGACGATGGGCTCCCGCGCTACGAGGGTCCGGCGCCGGGCGCGCGCGAGTAGCTGCTGCTCAGACGCCGGCGGCGCGGCGCGCCGAGGCGTGCGCGGCGTCTTCCAGCGCGTCGTCAAGCGGCGCCAGCGAGTCAGGTGCGACGCCCAGTGCCGTGGCCAGCAGCCAGTCGGCGAACCAGGCGTTCTTGGGCAGCAGCGGGCCGTGCAGATAGGTGCCGATGACCGTGCCGTGGTGGACGCCTTCGAAGCCCGAGCGGCCGTCGTTGCCGTGGCCCTTGAGGACGCGGCCCAGCGGCGTCTCGCCGGCGCCCAGCGTCGTCCGGCCACCGTGGTTCTCAAAGCCGGCCAGGACGCGCGGGCCGTCGAGGCCCGCCAGCTCGACCTCGATCGCGACGTTGCCGATCAGCCGCGTGCCGTCGATCGCGCGGACGGTCTTGAGGTCCACCAGCCCGATCCCCGGCACGCGCTCGTCGCCGAGCTCGTAATGGTCACCGAGCAGCTGGATGCCGCCGCAGATCCCCAGGACGATCGCGCCGCGGCCGGCGGCGGCGTGCAGCGCGTCGCGCTTGGTGTCGACCAGGTCCTGGGCGCAGAGCTGCTGGTCGCGGTCCTGGCCGCCGCCGAGGTAGAAGAGGTCGTGGGCCTCAGGGTCGATCTCGTCTCCGAGACCGGCAGCCGTGAGCGCGAAGCCGATACCGCGCCAGCTGCAGCGCCGCTCCAACATCACCATGTTGCCGCGGTCGGCGTAGATGTTCATCAGGTCGGGGTAGAGCGCGCAGACGCGCAACGTCTGGTCAGGCACCGCGCAGGACCACCACCGTCGAGCCGACGTAGACGTCGGTGGCTGGGATCCGTCGCGCCGCCTCGGGCGTCAGCCCGACGGCTTCGGCCTCCTCGGCGACCTCGGCGGGGCTCACCCGCGCCAGCCGAATGACGTCATGCTCTTCAAAGCCATTAACTTGTCGCAGGCGGTGGATCGCGGCATGGTCGCCCTCGTCGACGACGGCCAGCGGCAGCGAGCTGTAGGTCAACCCGTCGACGGTGGCGACGTCGGGGTCGGGGAGACCGTCAGACGCGCCGTCGAAGCTGTCCAGGGCGTCGGCCAACGCGGCGGCGACCGCGCCGCCGGGTCGCAGATGGCGCGCGGCGCTGCGCAGGAACCCCGCACGGCCATCGGCGCCGCCGAGCAGCTGCAGCGTCTGCATCGGCACGGCGACCAGGCCGAAGCGGACGTCGCCGAGGTCGAAGTCGCGGGCGTCGGCGCAGACCGTCGTGACGGTCAGGCCGGCCGCCGCTGCGCGCTCGTCCAGGGCAGCGAGCAGCACCGGATCCGTGTCGAGTGCGACCACCTCGATGCCCTGGGCCGCCAGGTCCAGCGCAATCCGACCCGTTCCGGCGCCGACGTCCAGGACCGGTCCGTTGGCTGCGGCGGCGAGCTCGCGCCAGAGCGCGACGTCCTCCAGATAGCCGCCGCATTCGACGTCATGCCAGACCACCGCGCTCACGCCGAGCCCTCCGGCGGCCAGCACGCCATTGGCGCGTCGTGCGAGGCGCGAGCCCTCATTCGAAGCTGTCCTTCGCCACGCCGCGGGCGACCAGCTCGCGGCGCAGTTCGAGCATCGCCGTGTAGGTCGGGATCGCCACCAGCCTGCCGCCTCCGGGGCCACCCTCCGGCACGGCGGCGACCGCGCCGTCCAACCCCGCAGAGAGCGACGGCTCCACCACCAGCCGCTCCTCCGGCACGCCGGCGTACTTCAATCGCAAGGCCATTTCGGCCGCGCGCGTACCGCTGCAGGTCACACGCCGCAGCCGCCCGGCGAGCAGCTCGAAGTCCGCGTCCCAGACCCAGCTGATATCGCGCCCGTCGGCGGTGTGGTCGTTGAGCACCGCCAGCAGGTCGTGCTCGCCCGCCTCCAACGCCAGCGTGCGCAGCACCTCGTTGGCGCCCGCCGGGTTCTTGACCAACAACAGGAGCAGCTCGTGGCCACTGATCCGCACGGTCTCCGCGCGGCCGAACGCCGCCGAGACCGCCTCCAGGCCCGCGACGACATCAGCCGGCGGCGCGCCCAACGCGGTCGTCAGCGCGGCGGCGGCCAGCGCGTTGTAGACGTTGTAGAGGCCGGGAAGGGGGAGGCGCACGTCGACCGTCGCGGTCGGCAGGCGCAGGGTCAACCGCGCGCCGGCGAGGCCGTCGAGCACGACGCGCTGCGCCGCCACCGACGGCGCGGGGCGCGCCGCGCCGCACGCGTCGCAGTGGTAGTGACCCAAGTGCCCCAGGAACACGTAGTCATACACGTACGGCGCGCCGCACCGGCGGCAGTGCTTGGAGTCCGCGGCGTGCTGCATGCCCGCCAACGCCATCGCGGGGTCCTCCACGCCGAAGAAGACGGCGCCCTCGCGGTCGCGTCCGAGGTCAGCGACGAGCGGATCGTCGGCGTTCAGGACCAAGATGGTGTCCTGCACGTCAGCGACCACTCCCGCCCAGCGGTCGGCGATCGTGTCCAGCTCGCCGTAGCGGTCGAGCTGGTCGCGGAAGAGGTTGGCCAGCAACAGCGCGCGCGGCCGGATCTGCGGGACGAGCTGGTCGAGCCAGAACTCGTCGATCTCAAACAGCCCCATGTCGCCGGCGATCGATCCGCCCGATCCCGCCGCCTCCAGCAGCGTCCCAGCGATCCCGCCCGCCATGTTGGCGCCGGCGCGGTTGTGCACCAACTGGTGGCCGCCACGCTCCAGGATCGAGGCGACCATCGCGGCCGTCGTGGTCTTCCCGTTGGTCGCCGAGATGACCGCGCTGCCGTTGGCGAGCCGCCCGGCCAGCTCACCGACCGCGCCGGGCTCCATCCGCAGCAGGAGCTTGCCGGGCAGCGACGTGCCGCCCCGGCCGGAGCGGCGCGACACCGCACCGGCGGCGCGCGCGGCGGCGAGCTTGGCCCCCAACAAGGTCATGTGGCCGGCAACAGGACCTGGATCGCGCCGGGCACCGCCCGCACGGTGGCCGGCAGCTCTCCGATCGGATCGCCGTCGGCATAGACCGTGAACGGACGGTCGGCGGCGATCCGCACCTCGGCGCCGCGCAGGACGGCGATGCCCTCGCGCCCCAGGTGCGTGCCCTGGAAGACCTGCCGCAGCCCGCCGACGAAGTGCCGGCGCGAGCGCGGGGAGACCATGACGACGTCCAGCATGCCATCGTCGAGCTCGGCGTCGGGGGCGATGAACATGCCTCCACCGTAGGCCTTCGTGTTGGCCGCCGCGACCGTCCAGCCCTTGAAGGTCCGGCGCTCGCGATCGACGGTGACGTCGAAGGTCGCCGGCCGCCAGCTGACCATCGCCCGGATGGCTGCGTAGGCGTACACCAACGGCCCGAGGAACGCCGGCGCCTCGTTGGCGAGGCGGTTGGCCTCGGAGTCAAATCCCAGCGAGGCGATCCCGACGAAGGTCTGGCCGCCGTCGGCCGCGCCGCCCGAGATGACCTCGCCGAGATCGATCGGCCGCGCCACGCCCGTCGCCAGGATGGCGCACGCGGCCACGGGATCGCGCGGGATCCCGCAGACGCGGGCAAAGTCGTTGCCGCGCCCGCCGGGTAGGACGCCCATCACCGCGCCGGGGCGATCGCGCAATGCGCCGGCCACCGCGCCCACGAGCCCGTCGCCCGACAGCGGCACCGGCACCTCGCCGGCATCGACGGCGGCGACCGCCAGCTCGCGCGCGTGACGGATCGACTCCGTGCGCTGCACGCGGTAGGCAAGACCGAGCCGCGCCAACTCGGCCTCGACGCGTGGGAGCGCTTTCAGCGCGCGGCCTCCACCGGCCGAGGGGTTGACGAGCAGGGCGAGATGACGGGGCTCCATGCGCCGCCCATCCTGTCGCATCAACGGTGCAGGACGAGCTCTGCCAGGGATGCGGCGATCGCGACCGGCTCGGGCTCCACCGCGGCCCGTGCCTGCGCTGCGCTCGTCGCGCCGGTCAGCACGATCGCCCCGTCCAGGCCCGCCGCGGCCGCACCCGCCAGGTCGCTGTCCAGCCGGTCGCCGACGACCAGCGCCCGCGATCGGGTCCCCACCCGCCCGGCCGCGCCGAGGCGTTCCAGCGCCGTGTGGAACGGCTGCGCCGCCGGCTTGCCGAGGTTGACGGCGTCCACGCCGGTCGCGGCCTCGATGGCTGCGACGACCGCGCCGGTCCCAGGCCACGGGCCGTCGGGCATCGGAAAGAGCGCGTCGCGGCCGGCGCAGACCAGCTCCGCGCCGCCGAGCACGGCCTGGACGGCGCCGCGCAGCTCGGCGTAGGTGAAGTCGTCGTGCGCGGCGGCGACGACCACGTCAGGCGATGGCACGTCGCGCCCGTTGACGATCTTCAATCCCGCCTCCTCGACGTGCCGGTGCATCACCGCAGCACCAACGACGTAGGCGCTGCGCCAGCGGTCCGTATCGGCCAGCACGTGCTGGATGGCACCGCCGACGGTGACGACCTCCTCCAGGGATGCACGGAAGCCGAGCCGCCAGAGCTTGCGGACGTACTCCTCGCCGGCGTGGCGGCCATCGTTGGTGACGAACGCGACGCCCTTGCCGGCCGCCCGCAGCGCGGTGACCGCGGCCGCCGCGTCGGGCGTCGGCTCATCACCGACCCAGACGCAGCCATCGAGGTCGAGCAGCACGTGGTCGTAGCGCGCGAGCAGCGGCGTCAGGCTCACGGTGCGTGGATCTCGTAGACCTTGCGGTCGCCCTCGTCTGAGGCCAACCGCATCCCGGCGCTGAGCAGGACCCGCTGCGAGGCGAGGTTGACGAGGTCGGTGTCGGCCTGGACGGTCCGCACCTCGGGTTGCTCGAGCGCCCAGTCCAGGAGCCCGCGTAGCGCTTCGACGGCGTAGCCGCGACGGCGGGCGGCGGGGACGATCCCGAAGCCGATGCTGACCTCGCCGAGATCATCCGGCGGGGCGTGGAAGCCGATGTCGCCGATGACGACGTCCTCCTCGCGCAGCAGCACCTGGTAGTGGCAGAAGCCGCCGCGGTCGACGGCGTGTTTGACGAGGTCGGCCTGCATTGCGACCGCGACGAGCGTGCCGTCCAGAGGGTAGCCCTCGGCCCAGCGCTGACCCTCCACGGCCTGGCCCTCGAGCAGGTCCTGCATCTCGGCGGGTGCGAGCGGCCGGAGGCGCAGGCGAGGGGTAGTCAGGTCCACTAGTGACGACCCTAGCCGACCCCCGTCAGCTCAGAACAGGCTCGGGTCCTGCTGGTCGTCATCTTCGGACGGGGCGTCGTCGAGGCAGTCGGGCTCGTCGTGGCGCGCGTCGCTGACGGCCGGGCCGACGGCGCGACGGGCGGTCAGCGCGTCGGGGAGCGGGACGAGCAGCTCCTGCAGCAGGGGAGCGGGCGTGGCATGGTCGAGCCACGCCTCCTCAGCCGCCTGATCTCCCAGCATCACCGGCATCCGATCGTGGATGTCGCGCAGGCGGTCGTTGGCCTCGGTGGTGATGATCGTGCAGGTGCGCAGCGTCTCGTCGCCCTTGCCATGCCAGATGGCCCAAAGTCCGGCGAAGGCGAACGGCGCGCCGTCTGACCGGGTGATGTGAAACGGCTGCTTGCGCGACCTGCTTGCCCGCGGCTGCCACTCGTAGAAGCCGTCGGCGACGATCAGGCAGCGGCGGGTCTTCAACGCGTCGCGGAAGGCGGGCTTCTCGGCCACCGTCTCGGCCCGCGCGTTGATCATCTTGTAGCCGACCTTCGGCTCCTTGGCCCAGAACGGCACGAGCCCCCAGCGCAGGATCGCACCGCGCGGCTCGCCCTCCTTGGAGGTCGTGACGGTGACGACGTCGTCACCGGGTGCGACGTTGAACCGCTGACGGATCTCCAGTGATTCACCGAGGGCGAAACGCGCCCGCAGGTCGTTGGAGGCCGGGGTGGCGAGCGAGTAGCGCCCGCACACGGCTAGGACCCTGGACCGGCGGCCCTGGCCGCCTTGGCGTTGGCCTGCCGGCGGCGACCCAGGAGGGCCAGCACCGCCAGCACGACGATGATCAGCAGGATCCCGACCCAGACGGCGACGAGCGTGCTTAGCCCGCCCAGCGGCCAGGCGATCAGCTTGACGATCAGCGTGCCCAGGACGATCAGGGCCACGATCAGCCCGATGATGATCGCCACGCCACGCACGCGGGCGACCCGGCCGGCGCTGGCCGACGGGGCGACGAGGCCCATGAAGCGCAGCAGCATCAGCTGGCGGTTGGACGGCGGTGCCTGCCCGAGCCGCTCGACGGCGGCCTTGAGGTCGTCCGGCCGACGCTCGGCCAGTGCCAGCGAGGCATCGGCCATGCGGCGCAGCGCGATGCGCTCCTGCGGGCGGGCGGACGCCAGCGCCTTGCGGAAGTGCTCGCGCGAGGCTTTGGCGTCGTAGCGCTCGGCCGCGCGGGCGCCTAGGATCGCCTGTGCGGCCGCCTTGAACTTCTGCTCGCGCTCGAGCTCTTCGTCAGAGCGGGTCTCGAGCTGCTGCATGGCAGCGAGCCCACCTTGCTGCTGCATCCGGATCTGGCGCTGCTTGGGCGGCATGTCACATGCAGCCTATCGGGCAGCGTTTGATCTGACCCTCGCCGTTCGCACGTGGCAGGATGCGCCGGATGCTCCGCCGGTTCGCCCTGCTCATCTGCCTCTTCGCGCTGGCCCTGCCGATCGCCGCGCACGCCCAGAGCTCCCCGTTCGCGCCGCTGCCGCCGGCGAGCACGACGCCTGCTCCGACGCCCACGGTGACGACCAGCAACACCTCCACCGGCAACGGCGGGCTGGCCGGGTGGCAGCAGATCCTGGTCTTCGGGGCCGGCGGCTTCCTGCTGCTCGGCATCGCGTGGGCGATCGTCCGTGACGCGCGCAGCGTCGCGCCGACGATCACCACCGAGGACCAGGCCGAGTCCCGTGAGCGCCGCGAAGAGGACATCAAGCGCCGCAAGGCCAAGAACCGCGCGGCGGCCAAGCGCTCGCGCGCGGCGCGCAAGCGCAACCGCTAGCTGCCGTCGGTCGTCGTGCCCTGCTCGCCGGGGGCGAACGCCCGGCCTGCTATCCGGTTGTCCCGTTTTGTTCGCCGGGCGCGGCGACGTAGCCGGTACCCAGTGCCTTGCCCGTGGCGGCCAGGCACGCGCGGTCGAGCCGGACGAAGACCAGGGACTTGCCCGCCTCGCCCTGGGCGGGGTTGTTGCGACACCAGGTGTAGTGGTAGGTCCTGAAGTTCAGCGCGGCGACGAACGCGTAGCCGAGCTCGGCGACCTTCTGGCCCGGGTGCAGCGTCACGTCGCGCTTGATCGCGACACAGTCGTAGCGTCCGATGGGCTTGGTCAAGACGCGGTCGTCGGGGATCGCGGCCTTGGACTTCAAGATCGGGCCGCAGGCGGTGTGGGAGAACGGCCCGTCGAGCTCACCGGTCTTCACGCGGGCGCGGGCGTCGTCGGTGATCCGGCGCTCTACCGCGGTGACCAGCGTTCTGCGGGCAGCGAGGAGCTGCGCGTCGGTGGCCCAGGGCGGAGGCTTGACGCCGTACGCCACACCGCGGTGCGGGGCCTGCTCGCGGGCGATCCGGACGCGCAGCGCCGCGACCTGCCGTGTCTGCTCGATCTTGTTGGCTGCGTCGCGGTCGGACCGATCGCCGAGGGCGATCACCGCGATGGTGGCGAGCAAGGCGGCCAGGACGGCGGCGATCGTGCCGCCGATGAGCCACCGCCGACGCCGCTGGCCGCGCGTGCGGGCGTAGTACGAGGTCTGGCAGAACGGACAGCGCTCGTACTGCGTCCGCGCCTCGCGTCCGCAGTTCGGACAGGTGCGCAGCGGTAGTTCGGGCGGCTCCTCGACGGTCACGTCCTCACGAAGCGTAGAGATCGTGCAACCGATCGCCGCCGGATGCGTACCTAGTCTTCCGAAGGGTGCGCGAAGGCGGCGGCGAACTCATCCTTGCGCTTGCACGGTCGATCAACGAACACAAGACCTTCACGCGGCGCCCGCTTTCGAGATCCACACTGTGACCCGAGCCATGGCCAGCACCCTGCCTCGCCTGACGCCGCTCCGCGCGCCGCTGCCCAAGCTGCGCCACCTCCGGCGCGAGCGGCTCCGGCTGGCCGACGGCGAGCGGACCACGCTGTACGTGGCGCGCTATGACCTGCGCCGCTTCGATGTGCGCGTCGTCCGCCTCCCGCGGCCCGCGCCGCTGGAGGTCTACTGCCGCGCCAACGGCTTTGACGAGGCGCTGGTCGGTGGCTTCTACCAGCGGCCGGAGCTGACGCCGCTGGGCGAGCTGCGCACCGGTGGCGTCGTGCGCCGCCACGTGCCCTTCACCGCGCCGTTCGATGACGTGCGCGCGTGCATCAACGTCGATGGCTCGCGGGTGGCGATCGGCCGCCGCGGCGATCTGTCCGACGCGCCGGCCGGAGACTTGCTGCAGGCGGGACCGCTGCTTGTGCGCGGTGGCGCGCTCGTGCACGGCGACGTCGAGGGCTTCTCGGCCGGCTCGCATCAGTTTGACTCCGACATCACCGCCGGGCGCCATCCGCGCGCGGCGATCGGCCTGACGCGCCGCAACGAGGTGCTGGCCGTGGCCTGTGACGGCCGCGCCGACGACGAGGCCGGCCTGAGCATGCCCGAGCTGGCCGAGGCGATGGCGGCGCTCGGCGCCGTGCAGGCGATGAACCTCGACGGAGGCGGCTCGACGTCGCTGGTCTGCGGTGGCCGGCTGCGCAACGTGCCGCGTGAGGCGCACGGCATCGCGCTGCCCGGTGGGCGCACGGTGCCGACGGCGGTCGTGTTCCGCCGCCGTTAGTCATCTTTCCGGCACGTCGTACAACAAGAGGGTGCGCGCTCTCTCCGGTCTGATGTTCTTCCCACGCGGCGGTTCAGCGCATGTCGCCCGGGCCCTGGCGACCGAAATGCCCGCCCATGGATGGGACGTGACGCTCGTGACGGGCTCGCTGGCCGGCGGCCACGGCGATGCGCACGCGTTTTACAAGGACTTGGACGTGCGGCCCGTCGACTTCGGCGCCGGCGACGCGCCGATGCATCCGTCCTACGAGGACCGTTCGGGAGCCGCCGACGGCGTCTTCGCCGCGATCGACGACGCGGGCTTCGAGCGCCACGTCGCCGCGTGGTCGCGGGCCTTCGTGGCCGCCGACGCCGACGAGTGCGACGTCCTGCACCTGCACCACCTCACGCCGCTGCACGAGGCGGCGGCGCGCGTGGCGCCCGGCGTCCCGGTCGTCACCCACCTGCACGGCACCGAGCTGCTGATGCTTGAGGAGATCGCCGACGGCGCGCCGTGGCCGCACGCCGAGGCGTGGGCGCGGCGGATGCGCCGCTGGGCCCAGCGCTCGGAGCGCCTGGTCGTGCTGTCGCCGGGGCAGGTGGACCGTGCGGTGGCGCTGCTCGGCGTCACGCCGGAGCAGTGCGTGCTGAGCCCCAACGGCTTTGACCCCGAGCGCTTCGACGAGCTCGAGGTCGACCGCACCGCCCACTGGCGCCATCACCTTGTGGCGTCGCCGCGCGGCTGGGCGCCGGGCGAGGACGAGGGCTCGATCAGCTACAGCGAGGCCGAGATCGCGCCGCTGGCGCGCGGGCCCGTGGCCATCAGCGTCAGCCGCTTCACCGCGGTCAAGCGGATCGGCCTGCTGGTCCGCGCGTGGGCACGGGCCCAGAACGAGGACCGGCTGCCCGCCGATGCGTCGCTGGTTTTGCTCGGCGGCTACCCGGGAGAGTGGGAGGGCGAGCATCCGGCCGACGCGATCGTCGCCTCGGGCGCGCGTAACGTCTTCCTCGCCGGCTGGCACGGCCACGACGAGCTGCCGGCGTTCCTGTCGGCCGCCGACGTCAACGTCTTGGCGTCGGTGCGCGAGCAGTTCGGGTCGGTGCTCGTCGAGGGCATGGCCTGCGGGCTGCCGCCGATCGCCATCAACCGCTTCGGGCCAGCCGACATCGTCACTGACGGCGCGACTGGCTGGCTGGTCGGCCCCGACGACGAGGCGGCGCTGGCCGGCGCGCTGGTCGAGGCGCTTGGCGATCCGGTCGAGCGCCGCCGGCGTGGGCGCCGCGCCTGGCGCGACGCGCATGAGCGCTTCTCGTGGCCGGCGCTGGCCGAGGATCTGGCCGGCGTCTTCGACGAGGTGGCCGACGTCGCAGACGGGCGCGTGGCGGAGCGCGCTCCGGTCGCGTGAGGGGCCGCAGCGAGCTGCGCCGCATCGGCGCGCTCTTTTCGCCGTATCGCAAGCCGCTGGGCTCCGTCCTGGCGCTGATCGCGCTGAGCGCCGGGCTCAGCATGATCCCGCCGTTCCTGCTGCGCGAGATCCTCGACCAGGCGATCCCGGAGCGAGACACCGGCCTGCTGACCTGGTTGGTCGTGGGGATGATCGCGATCGCGATCGCCACGGGCGCGCTCGGCGTGGCGCAGACCTACCTGAGCAACATCGTCGGTCAGGAGGTCATGCACGACCTGCGGGCCGCGGTCTACCGCCACTTGCAGCGGTTGTCCTTGGCCTTCTTCACGCGTACCCGCACCGGCGAGGTCCAGGCGCGGATCGCGTCGGACATCGGCGGCATCCAGTCGGTCGTGACCTCGACGGCGACGTCGATCGTCTCCAACGCCACGACGGTCCTGGCGACGATCGGGGCGATGTTCGCGCTGGACTGGCGCCTGGCCGCCTTCTCGCTCGCCGTGCTGCCGTTCTTCGTGTGGATGACGCGCCGCGTCGGCGGGGAGCGGCGCAAGATCACGGCGGCCCGGCAGGGGCGCGTGGCCGACATGTCGTCCTTGGTCGAGGAGTCGCTGTCGGTCAGCGGGATCTTGCTGGGCCGGACGATGGGGCGCGGGGAGGAGCTGGTGCAGCGCTTCACCGCCGAGTCGCGCGAGCTGGCCGAGCTGGAGGTGCGCTCGCGGATGGCGGGGCGCTGGCGGATGGCGTCGGTGCAGATGTCCTTCGCGATCATGCCGGCTCTCGTCTATTGGTTTGCGGGGCAGACGTCAGCGATCTCGGTGGGCACGTTGGTGGCCTTCACGACGCTGCAGACGCGGCTGCTGTTCCCGATCGGCTCGTTGTTGTCGGTGTCGGTCGACCTGCAGTCCTCGATGGCCTTGTTCCACCGGATCTTCGAATATTTGGATCTTCCTGTTGATCTGGAGGAATCGCGCGAGCCCGTCGAGCTGCGCGACGTCCGCGGCGAGGTGCGCTTCGAAGGCGTGACCTTCGGCTACGACGCCGACGCGCGGCCGACGCTGGACGGCGTCGACCTCGACGTTCCCGCCGGGTCGTTCACGGCGATCGTGGGGGAGACGGGCAGCGGCAAGACGACGCTCGCCTATCTGGCCGCCCGGCTCTATGACGTCGGCGCGGGGCGGGTCACGATCGACGGCGTCGACGTGCGCGAGGCGAGCTTCGCGTCGCTGGCGCGGACGGTCGGGCTGGTCTCGCAGGACACGTACCTGTTCCATGCGACGGTCCGCGAGAACCTGCGCTTCGCGCGGCCGGAGGCGACCGACGAGGAGCTCGAGGACGCTGCGCGCGCCGCCCAGATCCACGACCTGATCGCGTCGCTGCCTGAGGGCTATGAGACGACGGTGGGGGAGCGTGGTTATCGCTTCAGCGGCGGCGAGAAGCAGCGGATCGCGATCGCGCGCGTGGTCCTGCGCAATCCGCCGATCCTCGTGCTCGACGAGGCGACGAGCGCGCTGGACACCGAGACCGAGCGCGCGGTGCAGGACGCGTTGGACGCGCTGGCCGCCGGTCGCACCACGATCGCGATCGCGCACCGGCTCTCCACGGTGCGCGACGCCGACCAGATCGTCGTCCTCGACGGTGGGCGGATCGTCGAGCGCGGAACTCACGAGGAGCTGCTGGAGCGCGGCGGGCGCTATACGGCGCTGCAGGCGGCGCAGCGTGAGGACGCGGCGCAGCAGGGTGAGGAGGCGACGGCGTGAGCGACGACGACGGCGCTGCTGCTGCCCGGCCGCGGCTCGTCGCGGTCGAGGTGCGCGCTGATCCGGATGCCTGGTGTGCCGCGGGGTTCACGGTCGGCGACGACGGGCGCTGCCGGATCGGCACGACCGACGTGGTGCTGTCGGGCGGTGACGGTGGCTTCGCCGGCTGGACGATCGCGGGCGCGATCCCGGGTGCCGACGGGCTCGATGGCGTCCCCACCCACGTGACGGCCTGCGATGCGCCGGTGACCGACGCGCCGCCCGCACACTCCAACGGCGTCACCGCGATCGACCACGTCGTCCTGGCCACGACCGACATCGCACGGACCTACGAGACGCTCGAGGCGGCGGGCTTTGCGCTGCGTCGCGTCCGTGACGGCGGCACGCCGGAGCGCCCGCTGCGCCAGGGCTTCTTCCTCTTCGCTGATGTCCTGCTCGAGGTCGTCGGCCCGCCTGAGCCCGCGCCGGGCACGAGCGATCCGGCCGCGTCCCTGTGGGGCATCACGCTGGTGACCGCCGATCTCAGCGCCGCTGCCGCAAGCTTCGGCGCCACGCTCAGCGCCCCGCGTGCCGCGGTCCAGCCTGGCCGCGAGATCGCCCTCGTGGCCCGCGAGGCCGGCCTCGGCGTGCGCGTGGCGCTGATGACGCCCCGTCTTTGAGACCGCATCGACACTGACGTCCGGCACACGGCGGCTTACGGTCATCGGTTTCCTGACCGCCGTCCTCCGCTGGACCGGACCATGGCGGTCACCGGCAGGCGTCCTCGGCCCCGCACGGTCGGGGGCGCCCTGCCACCGCTTCGCGGCTTTGCGCCTTTGCGGATCGGACAGGTGTCCACGCTGGTCAAGATTCGTTCAGGCCCGTGGACCTGGGTTCGATGCGCAGGACAGTGCTTCGTTTTGCTCGCCGCCTGCTCGTCCCGATTGCCGCCCTCGCCGCGCTCGCCGTCTCTGCTCCCGCAGCGTTGGCCGCATGTGCTGACGATGGCGTGTCCGCGTCGGATTCCGGCGCGACCGCCGCGACGCTCTGCCTGCTCAACGAGCAGCGCGCCGATCACGGGCTGAAGGCCTTCAACGAGTCGACCACGCTCGACCGGGCCGCCGACGACTATGCGGCCGACATGGTCAAGCGTCGCTTCTTCGACCACGTCTCGCCGGGTGGCGGGACGATGATGGATCGCATCAAGGCCGCAGGCTGGGTGCCGGTCGGCAGCTGGAGCGCGGGCGAGAACATCGCCTGGGGCTCGGGCTCGCTGGCGACGCCGGCCTCGATCGTCGACGGATGGATGCACAGCGCCGGACACCGCGCCAACATCCTGAACGGCGGCTTCACGCAGATCGGCATCGGTGTCGCCGCCGGCGCGCCGCAGGCCGGGGTTCGTGGTGGCGGCACCTACGTGACCGACTTCACCTCCGGCAACGCGTCGGCGTCGTCCAAGCGCCCCGCAGCCCGCTGCGCCACCCGTGCCCGTGCTGCACGGCGTCACGGACGCCGCGCCCACATCGCGCTCGTCGGGCATCGCGCCGCTGCTACGCGCCGCTGCGCGACCAAGCGCTAGCTCCCCGAGACCACCGCGCCCGACGCCGCGCAGCCGCTCCTAGCTCGGCGCGGCGATCGTGTAGCGCGCCTGGGCCCGCTTACGCGCCTTGGCGGCCTCGACCTCGCGGTCCTTCGGCGGCGCGTTGGTGACGAGCTCGGCCAGCAGCCGTTCGGTCACCTCGGTGACCGCGTCGATGGCGCGCGAGAACGCCTCCTCGTTGGCCTGCGACGGCTTCGTGAAGCCGCTGATCTTGCGGACGTACTGCAGCGCGGCAGCGCGCACCTCGTCCTCATTGGCCGGCGGCGCGAAGTTGTAGAGCGTGCGGATGTTGCGGCACATGCCTCCAGGGTAGAGGCCACATCCCGCACCGGGCCAGCATTGATCCCACATGAGGGGTCTGACCCCTCCACGCGGTTTCCGCTGCAAACTGCTGCCAACCAATTGTTGAGCGCAGATTAAGGGTCTGACCCCTAGAGGCCTAGTGGGTGGCGTGCGACGTAGCCCGCCGTCGACCGCTGGCCTGGACCCCAGCGGGAGCCGGAGGATGAGCGGCCGCTGGTGTCGTAACGGCGGCCGTTGACCACCATGAACGCGTGGCCGGCGTTGGCGTAGATCGTCACGTAGCGTCCGCGGCCGGGCTTGCCGTAGTGCATCAACTCGCTGGAGTCCAGCGGCGCGTCAAGGCGGCCCATGCCGTGCAGGACGTAGGAGACCGAGCCCGAGCAGTCATAGCCCGCGGCCCGGAAGCTGCCGTGGCCGCCGCCGTAGATGTAGGGCTTGTAGGCGATGCGGTTGCCGGCGGCGACCGCGCGGCGCAGGAGGATCACGTGGCGCGGGACGGCGAGCACGCCGCCGCGCAGGCCGGCGCGCTTGAGCACCGGATGGCTCCCACGGACGCCGAGCGCCTGCCAGGTGCCGGGGCCGACGATGCCGTCGGCCGTCAGCCCGTGGGCGCGCTGGAAGGCCTTGACCGCGCCCGAGGTCCCCGGCCCGAAGACGCCGTCGGCGCCGATGCCGAGCTTGCGTTGCAGCAGTCGCACGGACGAGCTGCGGCCCTGCACACGCGCACGGCGGCCGCTACCGACCACACCCGAGGCGTGCGCGCGGTGGTGGCGCGAGCGTCGGATCATCGACCACGTCACGGCGCCGACGATCCCGTCGGCGTGGAGGTGATGGCGGCGCTGGAAGCGCTTGACCGCGCGCGAGGTGCCGTGGCCGAAGATGCCGTCGGCCGGGGCGATGCCAAGGTCGCGCTGCAGGACCTTCACGCGCGTGCCATGGCTCTTGTACTTGAGCGACTTGGCGTCAGCGGAGGCCGACAAGGAGAGGGCGAGCAGGGCGGCGACGAACGTCGCGGCGAGCAGCGCCAGGAAGGGGCGGGAGATGAGAGCGGGCATGGTTGGGGCGCCTGCGAGGTGAGCTGTCGGGCTCGCGCCGCTGAGCGGCAGCGCTACGCGGTCATCCGAACCGCGATTCGCCCCGGCGACCGGGTCACGGTCGCAGTGGGTCCCCCGTCCGTTCGCAAGCGAACGATTCGGCGCGTGGCGGTTCTATCAGCCAAAATCCCTGCACTCCGCAAGATCGCTTGCAGCGACAGGGAGGAAGAACTACACGCCGACGCGCCGCAGCATCCGGACGGCGAGCGCGCCGAGGACGAACAGCAGGCCCGTGATCGCGACCAGCGCCGGCCACGTGTCGGCCCACGTCACGTGCGCCACGAAGCCCTGGCGCACGCCCTCGAGCACCTGCGTGACCGGGTTGACCGTCGCGATTGCCCGCATCCAGCCCGCCAGCAAGGCCAGCGGCGCGTAGGCGCTGGTGAAGAGCACGGCCATGAAGCCGACGGTCTGCATCAGCGGGGCGGCCTGTTGGGTCTTGAAGCGCAGCGCGACGAGCACGGCGTAGAAGGCGATCGCCGTCGCCAGGCCCATGACCAGCAGCGCATCGAGCGCCAGCGCGCCCACGCCCGGGAAGTCGACGCCGAGCGCGAACGCGACGATCAGCAGGAAGGTCGCCGGCAGGAGCGCCCGCAGCGCCGCGCTCGCCACGATCCCGATCAGGATCGTCGTGCGCGGCGCGGGACAGACCATCAGCCGGTCAAACCAGCCGCGCTCGATGTCGCGCGCCATGTTGACGCCCGTCGCCGCGCCGCTGAAGGCCGCGCCCTGCAGCAGGCCCACCGGCACGATGAACGTGCGGAAGTCCGTGGCGTCAAAGCCCGGCAGCCGCGCGGCCTCGCCGAAGACGCCGCTCAGTCCGACCAGGAAGATCGTCGGTGCCAGGACGCCCGGCACCGCGGCGCCGGGCACGCGCGTGATCTCGTTGAGCGCCCGCCGCACCAGCGCGCCGATGACGCGCAAGGACACCATCAGGCCGCGCGGCGCCTGCTCGAACGTGCGGCCCGTCAGCGGGCGGCCAATCGCCTCGCTGCTCACGCTGCACGCAGCCTTCCGCGCAGCGCCAGTACCGCAAGCCCGACGAACGCCCCGACCAGCAGCGCCGCGGCGGCGAAGCCCTCGAGCACCGGCGTCGCCGAGATCGATCCGATGATCGGGTCGCGCATGCCGTCGGCCACATAGCTCAGCGGGTTGTACTCCGCAAACCAGTTGGCGGGCGCCTGCAGCAGCGCCCGCGGGAAGAACGCGCTGGAGATGAACAGGATCACGAAGACCAGCGGGAAGATCCCTTGGACCGTCGAGGCGTTGCGCGCCCGCAGCGCGATCAGCACCCCGAGCGCCGCGAAGCCGGTCCCGGCCAAAGAGCCGATCGCCAACACCAACAAGATCCCCGGCACGCCGCCGTGGATCGACACGCCGAAGATCACGCCCAAGACCAAGAACCACAAGATCTGCGCGGCGGCGATCGCCGTGCCCGCGAGGATCCGGCCGAGCACGATCGACACGCGCGGGATGGGGGAGGCGACGAGCCGATCGAAGAAGCCGCCCTCGATCTCCAACGCCGTCGCGATCCCTTGCATCACGCCGCCGAGCAGGAGCGACTGGGTCATCGCCCCGGCCAGCTGGAAGTCGAGGAAGCCGTCGACGTGCGGGAAGCCCGGCAGGTTGGTCGTGCGGTGCAGGCCGCCCGTGTTGATCGCCAGAAACAGCGTGGGCATGATCACCAGCGGCGCGAGGAACTGCGGCCGGCGCAGCGCGCCGCGCAGCGTCCGGCGCGCCAGGGCGAGCGAGGGAACGGCAATGGACCTCAGCGTGGTCACGCGGGTGACCGCATGACGATGGACTCGCTCCTACGGGATTGGCGCGTCATGCGGCGACCGGCGCTTCGGGCTCAACGTCGGCCGTGGGCGCGACGGCCTCGGCGCCCTCCAGCCGGTGGCCGGTCTTCTCGGCGAAGACGTCGTCCAGCGTCGGGCGCACGAGCTCGATGCCCTCGACCGCGAAGCCCGCTTCGTCCAGCGCGCGCACGACCGGGGCGATCGCCGCGGCGCCGTCGACGACGCGCAGCGACACATGCGCGCCGGGCGTCGTCGCGCACAGCTGCCCGAACGGCGCGACCGCGCGGCCCGCGCTGTCGGCGTCCGGCGCATCGCCCAGCAGCGTGATGTCCAGGTGCGGCAAGCCGACCTCGGCCTTCAGCGCTGCCGGCGTCCCCTCGGCCACCAGGCGCCCGTGGTCGATGATCCCGACGCGGTCGGCCAGCTGATCGGCCTCCTCGAGGTACTGCGTGGTGAGAAAGACGGTCGTGCCCTCGTCGCGCAGCCGGCGCACCTCGTCCCACAGCGTCGTGCGCGACGTCGGGTCGAGGCCTGTGGTCGGCTCGTCGAGGAAGAGCACCTCGGGCTCGTGGATCAGCGCCATCGCGAGGTCCAGGCGCCGGCGCATGCCGCCCGAGTAGGTCGCGACACGGCGCTCAGCCGCCTGCGAGAGCCCGACCCGCTCGATCAGCTCGGCCGCGCGCGGGGCGACCGTGCGGCGCGGGATCCCGTGCAGCGTGGCCTGCAGCTCCATCAGCTCGCGGCCGGTCATCAGCAGGTCCAGCGCCGCCTCCTGCAGGGCGACGCCGATGCGCCGGCGCACCTGGCCCGGCTGCGTGGCGACGTCGAAGCCGGCGATCGTCGCGTGTCCGCCCGTGGGGCGCAGCAGCGTCACGAGCATCCGGACCGTCGTGGTCTTGCCCGCGCCGTTGGGCCCGAGGAACCCGTAGACCTCACCGGGCGCGACCGCGAGGTCGATGCCTTGCACTGCCTTGAGGCCGCCGCTGAACTCGCGTTGCAGCCCCACCGTCTCGATCGCTGGTTTGGACACCGGTCCGCATCCTACGAGGCGTCCGCGCCTGACGAGCCTCAAGGGCGTGGCACGCGAGCGGATGACGGCGCCCGGACCGCGTGGGTCCGAGCGCCTCCGCCCGGTCAGAGGCCACCGCTGTTTTCTAACATCCCAGGACGAGTGTGTATGCCTGGGCGGCGTCACACTCCAGACCACCCGGACTGACCGCCGATCCGAAGATCGGCGCGTTGCCAAAGCTGGGTCCACCACGAGGGAAGACCCTGGTCCAGTGGGCAGCCCGACCGGACGACGAAGAGTAGCCGCTGGCGCCGCCTCGGTCGCGATGTCCAGTGCTGCTAGGCTCTGCTACGTACAGGCCGAGGAGAGACCTCGGCAAAGCAGTGCCCGTGTGTCCGCAGTCGTTGCCAAGAAGCATCCTCCGCGTAGCACCAGAGCACCAAGCAGTGGAGGACCAGAAATGGCTACCGGAACCGTGAAGTGGTTCAGCGACGAAAAGGGCTTCGGCTTCATCACCCCCGACGACGGGGGCAAGGACCTCTTCGTGCATCACTCGGCGATCAACAGCGACGGCTTCCGTTCGCTGCCCGAGGGCGCGAAGGTCTCCTACGAGGCTGAGAGCGGGCCCAAGGGCCCCAACGCGGTCAACGTCTCGCAGCTGTAGCACTAGCTCGCTGCCACGGCGCCTGATCGCGCCGACAGAAAGGATCACTCGATGATCCGCCTGATCTGTGGGAACTGCCTGCGTCTTTGGGACGCGCAGTTCCATGGCCACCGCAGCACCTGCCCCCATTGCGGGGGCGCGCTGCGGTCCCACTAGAGGGACATCACCGGCCCGGGGCGTGCAGTTCACGTTCCGGGCAGGGTTCCCTCCCGGTAGGGCTCGCCCGCCGAGTCCGGCGTGCCCGCGTACGCCTCGTCCGGATCCGTGGTGTAGGTGGCAACGCCTGCGCCCAGCCGCTGGGCCTTCGGGTCCTCCGGGTACTCGCAGTCGGTCTCGACGCCGTCACGGCGCGCGCCGACCATCAGCAGCGCGCACGGCTCGTCGCCGGTGTTGGCGA
Organism: Baekduia sp.; assembly: GCF_035996765.1. Lineage (NCBI taxonomy): Bacteria > Bacillati > Actinomycetota > Thermoleophilia > Solirubrobacterales > Baekduiaceae > Baekduia > Baekduia sp. Next base: position 19,426 of record NZ_DASYJG010000002.1, on the reverse strand, counting down.
ACGTGTGGCGCGTCCACGCCGGGCAGTGCAAGAAGTCCCAGGCCTTGAGCGCCAGGACCTCGCCCTCGATGACCACCGTGCAGGCGCCCGACAACACCAAGAAGTCCTCCTGGCCGTCCTCGCCGTGGTACATCGTCGAGCGCTCGCCGGGCTCGATGACGTGGATGTTGATGCCGAAGTCGGCAAAGCGCGTGCCCTCCGGCTCGAACTTGATGAAGCGTCCCCAGCCCGGCGCGGCCTTCCAGGTCGCCTCGGTCGCGTTGACGACGAACCACGGCTCGGTGGGGGTGCCCAGACGCTCGGAGTCGGTCATGGTCGCAGCCTATGCTCCCGACCGATGCCGTCTTCCGCACCGCCGTACCGCCGCCGACCCAAGGCGCCGCGCGCCCCTGAGACGCCGGTGCAGGCCCGGCCGGGGGAGGCGCTGGTGTGGACCGACGGCGCCTGCAGCGGTAATCCTGGTCCTGGCGGCTGGGCGGCGATCGTGGTCGGCGCCGGCGGCGCCGAGCCGGTGGAGCTGTCGGGCGGGGAGGGGCACACCACCAACAACCGCATGGAGTACACCGCGGCGCTGGAGGGCCTGCGCTCGCTGCCGGCCGCCTCGACGGTCTGCATCGTGACCGACTCGACGCTGCTGCTGGACTCCATGACCAAGTGGATCCACGGCTGGAAGAAGAAGGGTTGGAAGACCTCCTCGGGCGACCCGGTCAAGAACCAGGACCTGGTCATGGCGCTGGAGGAGGCGATCGCCCGCCACGCCCAGGTGCGCTGGCACTGGGTCAAGGGCCACGAGACCGGCGCCGAGCACGCCCACAAGGCGCTCAACGACCGCGCCGACCAGCTGGCCGTGGCGGCGGCGCAGGCGGCCAAGGGCTGACATCGTCGCGCATGGTGGCCCGGGATCTCCGGGTAGGCCTCAGCCATGCCTGGATCAAAGAGCCCCGGCCCGAGCGTCAAAGACGACAAGACCTACGAGGCCCTCCGCGACGACGGCGCGTCCAAGGAGAAGGCGGCGCGCATCGCCAATGCCAAAGCCGGCGGGACCAACGTGTCCAAGAAGGGCGGCGAGTCCGGCTCCTACGAGGACTGGACCGTCGACGACCTGCGCGACCGCGCGGCCGAGATCGGCATCGACGGCCGGTCCGACATGAACAAGCACGAGCTGATCGACGCGTTGCGCAACCACTGAGGCGCGGCGTCGCCATGACCTCCGAGGTCTTGGCGACGCCCGCGTCGGCCGCATACCGTTGACGGCGTGAGCACCGCCGCCGTCCTGTCCCCGCCGGCGCCGCCCCGCGGCGTCGGCCCGCTGCTGCGCCGCTGGCGCGACCAGCGCCGGCTCAGCCAGATGGAGCTCGCGCTGGAGGCCGACGTCTCCACGCGCCACCTCAGCTTCGTCGAGACCGGCCGCTCCAAGCCGAGCCGCGACATGGTGGTCAAGCTCGCCGAGCATCTCGACGTGCCGCTGCGGGAGCGCAACGAGCTGCTGCTGGCCGCCGGCTACGCGCCCGCCTATCCCGAGACGTCGCTGGAGGATGCCGAGCTGGGGCAGGTCCGCGAGGTCGTCGGTCGCCTGCTGGCCGCGCACGAGCCCTACCCGGCGGTCGCGGTCGACCGGCGCTGGGAGCTGGTCGACGGCAACGCCGGCGTGCCGCTGATCACCGCCGGCGCCGCCGCACATCTGCTGGAGCCGCCGATCAACGCGCTGCGTCTGAGCCTGCATCCCGAGGGCATGGCGCCGCGGATCGTCAACCTCGCCGAGTGGCGCAGCCACATCCTCGGCCGGCTGCGGCGCGAGATCGGCGTCACGCAGGATCCGCAGCTGCGCACGCTGCTGGCCGAGTTGGAGGCCTACCCGGGTGGCGATCCTGACGACGGGTCGCCCGCCACACAGCCGGGCCCAGGGGAGATCGTCGTTCCGCTGCGGCTGCGTCACGAGGCCGGTGAGTTGGCCTTCATGTCGACCATCACGACCTTCGGCACGCCGCTGGACATCACGGTCGCCGAGCTGTCGATCGAGGCGTTCTTCCCGGCCGACGCGCACACCGCAGCAGTGCTTCGCGCGCTCGTCTGACCGCAGACCGTCGGCGCGCCACATCGACGACAGGTTGATCCGGGCCGGCGGCCGCGGCGCAAGGACATGGAGATGCTTCCTCCCGATAGGAGAATTCCATGCATGATGAGCTGAGCGTCGTCGCGTTCGACGGCGATGAGGCGGTGGCCGAGGCCATGGCCGGGCTGGACGAGGCGGGCCAGACCCGCGGTGCGATGTTCCGGCGGGCCGGCGCGGCGGCAGGCGGCCTGGGCGTCGCGATGGCGCTGCTGGGCGGTGGGGGCGTCGCCGGGGCGCGCGAGGGCGGCTCCAAGAAGAACGACATCAAGATCCTCAACTTCGCGTTGACGCTTGAGTACCTCGAGGCGGCGTTCTACGCCGAGGCGCTCGCGCGCGGCGGCTTCTCGGGCTCGGTCTTGAACTTCGCGCAGGTCGTGGCCGGCCACGAGGCGACCCACGTCGCGACGCTCAAGGGCGTGCTCGGCGCCAAGGCCGTCGCCTCGCCGTCGTTTGACTTCAAGGGCACGACCCGGAAGTGGAGCACGTTCCTTCGCACCTCCAAGGTGCTGGAGGACACCGGCGTTGCCGCCTACCAGGGCCAGGCGCCGCGGATCCACCAGAACGCCGTGCTCGGCCCGGCCGGCGCGATCCTCGCGGTCGAGGCACGCCACGCCGCATGGGTGCGCGACCTGCTCTACGCCGGCAAGTCGGTCAAGCCGGCGCCGGAGTCGTTCAGCACGCCGATGTCCATGTCCGAAGTCCTGAGCGCGGTCAAGAAGACCGGCTTCATCAAGTCCTGACCCGGGAGATCAAGAGATCATGTTCATGACCAACAAGCCCAGGGTCGACCTCAGCGGGGTGCTCGACTTCGACGTCGACGGCGCGCTGCAGGAGACCGCCGACACCGCCCAGCGCCACTCGCGTCGCGGGTTCCTCAAGAGCTCGGGGATCGCCCTCGGTGGCGCGGCGGTCGCCGGTGGCCTGCTTCCGACCGCCGGGGCGATGGCCGCGACGCCCAAGGGCGACGTGGCGATCCTCAACTTCGCGTTGACGCTCGAGTACCTCGAGGCGGCGTTCTACGCGAGCGCGCTCAAGCACGCCGGACTGACCGGCGAGCACAAGCGCCTCGCGCGCACCGTGCACGCCCATGAGGCCGCGCACGTCCAGGCGCTGAAGAAGGCGCTCGGCTCCGCGGCGGTCAAGCGCCCGACGTTCGACTTCGGCGCTGCGGTGACCAGCCAGGCGGCGTTCACGTCGACGGCGATCGTGCTCGAGGACACGGGCGTTCAGGCCTACCAGGGCCAGACGCCCTATATCCAGTCCAACGCGGTCTTCAAGGCGGCGATCTCGATCCACCCGGTCGAGGCTCGCCACGCCGCGTGGATCCGCAACATCGGCGGTCAGGCGCCGGCGCCCGACGCGTTCAACCCGGCCCTCACGAAGGATCAGGTGCTCGCGGCCGTCACCGGCACCGGGTTCATCAAGTAGCCGACCCGCCCGCAGCTCAGCTGTCGAAGCCCAGGCCCAGCCGGTCGAGGGTGCGCAGCCAGGGCCCGCGCCGACCGCCGTTGCGGTCGGCGCGGGCCAGCTCGCGTTGGGTGAGCGCGATGACGCCGGCGCGCAGCGGCTCGGGCGGGAACGGGACGGGCTTGCGGCGCACGTAGTCCAAGCTGGTGGCCTCGGTCGCGCGGCCGTCGAGGAGGTCGAGGCCGACGCGGGCGCCAAAGCGCGTCGCGGCCACGCCCAGGCCCGTGTAACCGGTCGCGTAGGCGACGCGGCCGCCCAGGGCGGTGCCGAAGAAGACCGAGAAGCGCGAGCAGGTGTCGATCGCGCCACCCCAGCGGTGGGTGAAGCGCAGGCCGTCCAGCTGCGGGAACGTGGTGAAGAAGTGCTGGGACAATGCCGCGAACGTCGGGTCGTGGTCGTCGAGCTGCGCGCCGACCGGGCCGCCGCGGCGGTAGACGGCATCAAACCCGCCCCACAGGATCCGGTCATCGGCGGTCAGCCGGTAGTAGTGAAACCGGTTACCAGCGTCGCCGACACCCTGCCGTCCTCGCCAGCCGATGGCGTCCTTCTGCGCAGTGCTCAACGGCTCGCTGACCAACACGTAGTCGTACACCGCGACGACGAAGTGCTTGAGCCGTGCCAGGAGCGGGGGATAGGCGCTGGTGGCCAGCAGGACGCGGCGTGCCCGGACGGCGCCGCCGGGCGTCGTGACGGTGACGCCGCCGTCAGCCGCCTTGGCCAGCCCGCCCGCCGGCGTGTGCTCGTAGATGCGCACGCCCGCGGCCAGCGCCGCGCCGCGCAGGCCCGCAACCAAGCGGCCGGGGTGGACGAGGCCCGCACCGCTGCGATCCCACACGCCGCCGAGGTAGGTGGGGGAGTCGACCTCGGCGCGCATCGCGGCTGCGTCGAGCACCTCAACGTCATGGCCGTAGGCGCGCAGCAGCGCCGCCTCCTCCTCGGCACCCGCGACCTCATGGGGCTCCAGCAGCGCGGTCAGCTCACCGGTCTCCTCTAGCTGTGCGTCGATGCCGTGGGCGATGAGATCGGCCTTGAGCCCCTCGAAGTACTCGAACGCCAGGCGCTCCAGTGTCTTCATCTCGTCGGGGAAGCGCGCCAGGCCGTTGGCCAGCCCGTGCGTGAGCGAGGCAATTAAGAACCCACCGTTGCGCCCGCTGGCGCCCGCGCCGACGCGGTCGGCCTCCAGCACGACGACGTCGCGTGCCGGGTCGTCGGCTTTGGCGTGCAGCGCCGCCCATAGCCCGGTGAAGCCGCCGCCGACGATGCAGAGGTCGGCGTCGACGGTGCCTGCGAGCGGCGGATCGGCGGCGCGCGCGGGCAGGTCGTCGAGCCAGTACGACACCACCTTGGCGTCCGCGTAGGCGGCGCGGTGTGCCGCGGTGGGCGGCGTGGTGGGCCACGGACGGGGCATCGACCAGCCGACCGTAGCGTGGCCCGGGGGAAGGCCCCCGTCACGATCGCCGTGCAGGTTGCGATCATGGCCTCGTCGTGGACGCCGACACCGCACCCACATCGATCTCGCTGCGGTCGCCCGACCAGGCGCCCGAGCAGCCGCCGGCCAACGCGCTGCCGCTGCACATCGCGCTCTCGGCGCTCGCCGGGCTGGTCGCCACGATCGTCTGGGCGGTCACCGGTGGCGGCTACTACTGGGCCGCGTGGGTCTGGCTCGGCCTCGCCGTCCCCGTTGCCGTCCACGCGATCATCCGCTTCGGCCTCAGCCAGCCGGCCAGCGCGCGCCACGGCCTGGCGCTGCACTCGATGGTGACCGGGATGGTCTGCGGGATCCTGCTGATCGTCTGGGGCTTCACGACCGACGGCGTGCGCGGCTTCTGGCCGCTGTGGCCGCTGTTGATCCTCGGCGTCGCCGTCGCCGTCCACGCGCTGGTGATCTACGCCGACCGGCTGCCCGGCCGCGAGCGCGAGGCGCAGCTGGCCGAGCGCGTGGGGGAGTTGACCCGGACGCGTCGCGGCGCGCTGGACGTCCAGGCCGCCGAGCTGCGCCGCATCGAGCGCGATCTTCACGATGGCGCCCAGGCGCGCCTGGTCGCCTTGAGCCTGCTGCTCGGCCGGACCGAGGAGCGCCTCGGCGACCGTCCCGAGGAGGCCGAGCTCGTTCGGCGCGCGCGCGAGGAAGCCAGCGCCGCCATCGGCGAGCTGCGCGATCTGGCGCGCGGGATCGCCCCGCCGGTGCTGGCCGACCGCGGGCTGGCCGCGGCCGTCGAGGCGCTGGGCCGCCGCGCGGCGACGCCCGTCACGGTCGAGACCCAGGAGCTCACCGCCCGGCCGCTGCCCGTCGTCGAGACCGCCGCCTACTTCGTCGTCGCTGAAGGCTTGACCAACGTCGCCAAGCACGCCTCCGGCGCCGCCGCCGTCGTCCGGCTCAGCGAGCAGGATGGGCGGCTGATGATCGAGATCGCCGACGAGGGGCCCGGCGGAGCGGATGCTGACGGCAGCGGGCTGACCGGTCTCCGCCATCGGGTCGAGGCGCTGGACGGCACGCTGACGGTCACGAGCGTCGCTGGCTCCGGCACGACGATCCACGCGGAGCTGCCGTGCGGGCGGTGATCGTCGAGGACCTCGCGCTGCTGCGCGAGGGCATCGTCGCGCTGCTGCGCGAGCACGATGTTGATGTTGTCGCTCAGGCAGAAGACGGCGAAGGCCTGCTGCGGATCGTCGCCGGGCACAAGCCCGACCTCGCCGTCGTCGACGTGCGCCTGCCGCCGACGTTCACCGATGAGGGTCTGCGCGCGGCGATCGAAGCGCGGCGGCGTCAGCCCGGGCTCAACATCCTGATCCTGTCGCAGTACGTCGAGCCGATCTACACGGCCGAGCTGTTGGAGTCCGGCGAGGGCGGCGTGGGCTACCTGCTCAAGGAGCGGGTCGGCGAGGTCCGCTCGTTCATGGATGCCGTGCAGCGGGTGGCCGCCGGCGGCACCGCGCTGGACCGCGAGGTCGTCTCCGAGCTCGTGCGCCAGCGCACCGGCGGCGCCGGCGACGACGCGCTCGCCTCGCTGACCCCGCGCGAGCGCGAGGTGCTCGAGCTGATGGCCGAGGGGCGCACCAACGCGGCGATCGCCCGTCACATGGTCGTGACGCCCGGCGCCGTCGAGAAGCACGTCACCAACATCTTCGGCAAGCTCGACCTGCCGGCGACCAACGACGATCACCGTCGCGTGCTCGCCGTGCTGGCCTTCCTGCGCTCGGCCTAGGTCGCACGGCCTATCATCGACGGTGCCATGGGCAACAACCTCTCCCGTCGTCAGCGCGAGTCGCGCGCGTTCTCCCTCGTCGCCATCGGTGGCGGCGCTGCGGTCGTCGCCGTCGTCGCGCTCGTCCTCGCGATCGCCGGCGTCATCGGCTCCGGCCTGTTCTTCCTCGCGGTGATCGTCGCCGTGGCCTGCGGGCTGCTGTTCCGCCGCTCCGTGCGCTGACCCCGCGGTCGGCGATGATGCGCGGATGTCTCGAGCCCTCGTGATCATCGACATCCAGCGCGACTACTTCCCCGGGGGCGCGTACCCGCTCGTCGAGCCCGAGGCCGCCGCCGCCAACGCCAAGCGCGTGCTGGAGGCCTTCCGCGACAGCGGCGAGCCGATCGTTCACCTCCAACATGTCTGGGACGCGCCGGACGCGACCTTCATGCGGCCGGGCACCGAGGGCGTGGAGATCCACCCCGACGTCGCGCCCGAGGACGGCGAGACCGTCCTGTCGAAGACCGAGCCCAACGGCTTCGTCGGCACTGCGCTGGAGCGCGAGCTGCGCGGGCATGGGGTGGAGGAGGTCGTCGTCGCCGGGATGATGAGCAGCATGTGCGTGGACGCGACCGTGCGGGCCGCAGTCGACCACGGCTTCACGGCGACAGTGGTGCACGATGCCTGCGCGGCGCCGGACCTCGAGTTCGCCGGTGAGGCGATCCCGGGCGCGACGGTCCACGGCGCGTTCATGGCCGCGCTCGGCGACGGCTATGCGCGGCTGGCGCGCGCTGACGAGCTGACGTAGGCGGGGAGGTCGGCCCGCCCGCGGGCTATCCCTGCGCCATGGCCAGCCGCGCCAGCGTGGTGATGCCCTCGCGTGAGCCGGCTGACGCGTAGAAGCCGGCAACGTGCGCGAAGACGGCATCCTCGACCCCCGTCGCCGCGGCCAGCTCCTCGCTGGCCAGGCCGCCCCATGCCGACGGCAGGCGCTGGCGGTTCTCGAACGAGCCCGGTGCGGTCGGCACCGCCTGCAGGCCCCAGCCATCGGACTTGGGGTAGATGACGTAGAGCGCCTCGGGCGCGCCGGCCACGACGGCCTCGCGCCACGGCATGTTGCGGTCCAACTCGATCACGCGCGGGTCCTCGGCGCGGGCGATCGCGTCGAGCACGAGCTGCCGCGCGCGGTCATAGGCCGCCGCGCCGGCGACCTCGCGCTCGAGGATCCGGGTCGCGAGCGCGACGGCCTCGTCGAAGCGCGCGTCCTCTTGGGCCGGCGTGAGCTCCTCGTCCCAGGAGGGGTTGAGCGCCGCGATGACGCCGCTGACGCTCATCGCGCGGATGTCGCCGACCAGCGCCTCGGCGATCGTCTGGCCGGTGTCGTTGGCGTCGACGCCCTGGACGAGGCGCTCATCGATCGCTGCGGCCGCGGCCTCGCTGCCGGCGACCTGCGCGCCGAGCGCGCGCCAGACCAAGCCGAAGCTGGCGTAGCGGATGCCGTTGGCGCGCTCGCCGGCGCCGCCCTTCTGATGGTGGTCGAAGTCGCCGGTCTCGGGGTCCGAGCGTCCGCCGACGTCGACGCGCACGTCGGCCGCGGCCTGCATGGTCTCGTCGCGCGTGCGGACGACCTCGACGGCATCATCGTGCGCCAGGCGCAGCGCCGCCACCGCGAAGACATCGTCGGCGTGGAAGTTCCCGGGATGCGTTGCGACCTGCATCAGGCGGGAGCCTTGGCTTTGGTCCATTGGGCCTTGTGGATGCGCTTGGCCGCCTGGTAGTCGGTTAGCGCCTGAGCGGAGTCCACGTCGCCGAGCGTCGGATGCCAGGGCACGAGCTCCTGGGCGACGGCGATGTTGTAGCGCTTGGCCAGCACGGCGCTCATCGACTTCACCTTCATCTCGCCGAAGCCGGGCAGCGCCGCCAGATTGGCGCGCAGCTCAGCGGCGCTTGTCGCGTCGGTCCAGACGCGCGCGGCGTGGCCGTCGTAAGCGTCGCGGACGTAGACGGCGAGGTCGTGGACGCGCTTGGCCATCGCGCCCGGGTAGCGGTGGACGGCTGGCTTCTCGCGAAAGACCGTGTCGAGGTCGGCGTCGGCGAGCGTCTCGGGGTCGAAGGCGCCGAGGCGCTCCTTGATCGCCAGCGGGCCGGAGAACGCCTTCTGGACGGTGACCTGCTGGTCGAGGACGAAGCCGACGAGCAGCGCGAACGGATCGGCGGCGATCAGCGCGTTGGCCTCGTCGGATTCCGTGAAGTGCAGGCGATCGGGCACGGCCCGATCGTAGCTGGCAGTCGGTCTAGAAGATCGCGTACTCGCGGACCGCGGGGGCCAGCGAGGTCTCAAAGAGCAGGGCGAGCAAGCCGTTCTGGAACTCCGCCGCGAGGCGACGGACCTCGATGAACGTCGCCGAGTCACGGGCCGACGCGCGATCCAGGCCGGTGAGCTCCCCGCGCGTGTCGGCATCGCCGAGCATCCCGATCCAGCGGTCATAGGCGCCGAGGCAGCGAACGCCGGCGTCGACCTGGTCGGCGGCCAGGAACGCGTCGGCGAGCCGATCGCTGGCCGGCAGCGCGAGCTGCGCGGCGAGGAACGGCCGGACGTCGGCGCCGCGCAGCGCGTGGCAGCGCAGGATCGGGACCAGGCCACCGGCGAAGAGCATCTTGCGCGAGGTGCGCAGCTTGGCGTTGCGCAGGCCCCACTTGCGCTCGTCCTCGCGGTGCTTGCCGGCGAAGTCGACGGCGATCGTGCGCCAGTAGCGCATGGTGTCGTTGAGGAAGAAGCGCGGCGGCCGGTGGTCGCTGCGACCCTCGGCCAGATAGCGGTCGAGCACCTGCTCGGTGCAGCGGCGGTGGACGTCACCGCCGACGACCGCGACGGACTCGAGCATCAGCAGCATCCGCTGGGTCAGGTTGCGGTTGTCGTCCTCCTCCAGGCCGATGTGCTCGACGAGATCGCGGGCGGAGCTGACCGTGCCGAAGGCGCCCTGCGTTCCGGGACGGCGGTCGCCCGCGCCCAACAGCGTGCGGACCTCCTCGACGCTGGGTCGCACCGCGTCGCGCAGCGGGCCGTCGACGAGCAGCAGCCAGTCGTCGTCGGAGTGCTCGGTCAGCTCGCGGCGGCCCCAGGAACCGAACAGGACGACCGCGACGTCGTCATCCAGCTCGACGCTGGCGAAGCGGGTCCGGAGCCGCTCGATCTCAACGTTGGTCCGCGCCCGCGCGGCGAGCAGGTGCGGCAGCCCGTCCACGCTGTGGGCGGCAAGGCGCTCCAGCGCAGACGGCGAGGCGCTCAAGGCGCCAGCGGCGCTTCCAGGATCCACGGCACGTCGCGGCAGCGGCGCAGGACGGGCCGGAAGGCATCCTCGTCGTCTTTGTGCAGCGAGACGTGGTGGCCGTCGGCGTCCAACGAGCTGACGTGCAGATGGCGTAGCCGGCAGGCATAGCGATCCAGGAGCTCGTGGGCGCCCTGCAGCGAGGGGTCGACGTCCCGCGCGTGGGCGACGTCGAGGCACAGGCCGGCGGCCGGCAGCGCGGCGAAGTAGGGGACGAGCTCGTCGGCGGTGCGGCCACCGGCCTTGCGCGAGTCCATGTTCTCCAGCACCAGGCGCGAGCCCAGCCGCCGATACTCGGCGGGATCGTCGATGACGTCGGGGTGCACGACGATCGCGTCGACCTGCGCGGGCAGGCGCGCGAGCGTGTCGACGAGCTTGGCCTCGGCCATCCGCAGCTCCTTGGACGGCGCGTGCACGCTGAGGTAGTGGAAGGGCAGCGACGCGTCGTGCGTCAGGTAGGCCGCCAGGCCCGGCAGCTCGCTCTCTGACAGCGCGGCGAGCTCGGCCGTGAAGGGGGAGAGGGCGGCCGCGCGCTCGGCCAGCCGGGGCCAGTCGCCGCGGTCGTCTGCCAGGAAGCCGGTCGAGGCACCGATCGGATGATGGGCGAGCAGCGGATGGCGATCGGTGAGGGCGGCGACGGGCATCATGCGGGCGACGGAGCGTAGGCGACGCTCCAGACGGTTTCGCGCGCTCTCCCCGCTCCTACCGGTAGAAGTGCGGGATGCAGACGATCACCTACGAGGTCGACGAGCGCGTCGCCCGGATCACGCTGAACCGGCCGGAGCGCGGCAATGGCCTGACGCGCGGGCTCATCGACGAGCTGGCCGCGTGCGTCGAGCGTGCCGATCTCGACCCGGGCGTGCACGTGATCTTGCTCGCCGGCAACGGCAAGGGCTTCTGCGGCGGCTATGACCTGGTCGACTCGGCCGAGGGTCTGGGGCGCGAGGGGGAGGGTGGGAGCGATGCCCGCGCCGGCTCTCCGCTGGATCCGCAGGTCATGGCGGCCAACCACGACCCGCGCGGCACCTGGGACCCGATGGTCGACCACGCGATGATGTCGCGCAACGTCCGCGCGTTCATGTCGCTGTTTGAGTGCACGACGCCGGTGGTCTGCAAGGTCCACGGCTTCTGCGTCGCCGGCGGGACCGACCTCGCGCTGTGCAGCGACCTCCTGGTGATCGCCGACGACGCCAAGATCGGGTACCCGCCCGCGCGTGTGTGGGGCTCGCCGACGACGTCGCTGTGGGCGGCGCGCCTGGGCCCGCAACGCGCCAAGCGGCTGCTCTTCACCGGCGACTGCCTCTCGGGTGCCGAGGCGCTGGAGTGGGGGCTGGCGATCGAGGCGCCGCCGGCCGATGAGCTCGATGCGCGCGCCGAGGCGCTGGTGGCCCGGATCGCGAGGATGCCGCTCAACCAACTGCAGATGATGAAGCTCTTGGTCAACCAGCAGACGGTGGCTCAGGGACTGCCGGCCACGCAGCTGCTGGGCACGGTCTTTGACGGCATTGCCCGGCACACGGCTGAGGGCTATGCCTTCCAGCAGCAGGCGGCGAGCTCCGGCTTCCGTGACGCGGTCCGGGCGCGCGACGAGCCGTTCGGCGACGCGGGCGGCTCGCCCTCGGGCGTTACCGGCTGAGCGGCGCGGGGGCGACGCGCGGCAGGAACAGCCGCGGGTCGTTGGTGGTGATGCCCGCGACGCCGGTGAGCAGGAGGCGCTCGATGAGGATCTGGGAGTCGACGGTCCAGGCGTAGACCTCGCCGCCGCAGGCGGTCATCCGCGTCACGAAGTCGGCGTTGACCAGGCGGTGGTGGGCCATGAGGCAGTCAAAGCGACCGGACTCGATCGCCGCGACGATGCGCTGCTCGAGGCGGCGGTTCCAGCGGTGACGGCGGCGCGAGATCCAGCCGCCGACGCTGATGCCGACGCGCACGTTCGGATCGATCCGGCGCACGCGATCCAGGCAGCGGGCGAACTGGCTGGAGATCAGGCAGCGGTCGATGAGGCCGGCGGCACGCAGCGCGTCGAGGGCCTGGGCCTCGTAGCCGGGGCGCTTGAGGTCGACGTTGAAGGTGACGTTGGCGTACCGCTCGTCGGTCAGGTGCGCGAGGCCGGTCGTGAGGTCCAGCGACTGATGGCGCCGTGCCTCAAGTCGCGAATGAGCCAGGACGAGCCGCCCGCGATGGCGGGTCACGTCGAACTCGATGACATCCACGTCGGTGGCCAGGGCGGCCTCGAAGCTCGCCACGGTGTTGCCAGGCGCCAGCTGGCCGGCGCCTTTGTGGCCAACTCGCTTGACAGGCGATCGCGTGATCGCGGACATATCCCCTTGATCGACGCAATCGCGGGCAACCTGAATGCCGCAGGGGTGCCCGATGGCTCTTGACGTCAGTCCATTGCAGGGTCTTGCACGGGCTCGCCGATCGGCAGCCAGTGAAAGAGCGCTTTGATGTCGGCAGGCGCCGCGGCCAGCTCGCCCTCGATCGCGGTGCGACCTTGGCGGAAGTGCTTCCAGCCCTCGTAGTGGATCGGGATCGCGGCGCGGGGCTTGATCAGGCCGGTGAGCTCGATCGCCTCCTGCGCGGTCATCGTGTAGCGGATCGGGCCCGAGACGGGGAACTTGACGCCGCCGAGGTGGAAGATCGCGGTGTCGACGGTGAGGCGCTGGGCGACCTCGCGGACGCCGTCGTAGAGCACCGTGTCGCCCGAGATCCAGAGCACGCCGTGCTCTTGGCCGTCCCACTTCAGCGCGAAGCCGACGACCTCGCCGACGATCGGGTGGCTGCCGGGCGGACCGTGGCGGCACGGCGTCGCGGTGATCTCGATCGCCGGCTTGCCGGGCGCCTCCAGCCGCGTCGTGTCCCAGGCCGCGAGCCCGCGCGTGGGACCGCTGCCCGCCAGGCGCTTGGCGCCCGGCACGGTCGTGACGATCGTCCCCAGCTTGGGCAGCAGCGCGCGGCCCGCCGGATCGAGGTTGTCGCCGTGGTGGTCATGGCTGATCAGGACGGCGTCGATCGTGCCGAGCTGGTCTGCGGAGATCGCCGGGCCGGTGGTCTTGCGCGAGGTGGTGCCCCAGCCGAAGAAGTAGCGCTTGCCGGGCGCGTCGAAGGTCGGATCGGTGAGGATCCGCCAGCCGCCGACCTCGATCAGGAGGGTGGGGCCGCCGATGTGGGTGAGGCGGACGTCCTTCATGCGTGGTGGTCCGGGACGGCGATCGTCGGGCTCATGGAAGGACCCTATGTCAGATCCGTGACGCGAGTGGTCTGAGGAGCCTTACCGGATTAGGGTTGCGCCATGTCGATAGCCCTCATCCGCCGGCTGCTCGCCGTGCCGGCCACCACGGTCCTCGTGGCGGCGATGGCGGCGCCGGGCGCGGCGTTCGCGACCACGATCACCGTCACCGACGGCGGCGACACGCCTGTCGCGGGCGGCTGCACGCTGCGTCAGGCGGTTATCGCCGCCAACACGGGCGCGGCGGTCGGGAGCTGTGCCGCCGGCACGGGGATCGACACCATCAAGATCGCGGTGACGCGCGTGACGCTGTCGCAGCCCGGCTCGGGGACCGCCGACGCAGCGACCGGCGACCTGGACATCAACCACACGCTGACCATCGACGGCGCGGCCGGCGGCACGACGGTCGACGGCGCGCAGCTCGACCGCGTCTTCGACATTGCCGCGACCGGCAACGCGACGCTGACCGGCCTGACGATCACCGGCGGCCTGACGCCGCTGGATCCGGTCCTGCAGCCCGATGCCGAGAACGGCGAGATGGGCGGCGGCATCCGCAACGCCGGCGCCCTGACGGTGGCGCTTGTGACGATCACCGGCAACGCCACGGCGTCCGGAACCGACCTGCCGCCGGTCAGCAGCAGCCCGGGCGACGACTTCCCGTTCGGTGGCACGGCCGGCGCGGGTGGCGCCGGCGGTGGCATCGCGAGCTCCGGCACGCTGACGATGACCGCGAGCACCGTCGACCACAACGTCACCGGCAACGGCGGTCGTGGCGCGGTGGTCACCGGCGCATCGGACGTCACCGTTGGCCATGGCGGCGCCAGCGCCAACGGCGGCTCGGCCGGCCACGGTGGTGACGGGGGCGGCGTCTTCGCCGCCGGGCCGACGACCATCACGGCATCGACCATCACCGACAACGTGACCGGCAACGGCGGCGTCGGCGAGGCCGCGCACGCCGGCACGGGCGGGTCGCTGACCGGGACGAGCCAGGCCGGCGGCCCGGGTGGACGGGCCATCGGCGGCAGCGGCGGCTCGGGCGGAGCAGGTGGCGGGTTCGCCGTCGAGAACCCGGGGTTCTCGGTCACCGCGCGCTCGTCGATCACCCAGAGCTTCATCGCGCGTAACCGCACCGGCGCCGGTGGCCTCGGCGCGATTGGCTTCGCCGGAGGTGGGGGCAACGCCTCGTCCTCGGGCACGGCCAGCGGCGGTGTCGGCGGCGAGGGCGATGGCGGCACCGGCGGCCAGGGCGGCGCCGGTGGCGGCATCAAGGCCGACGCCGGCGGCTCGTTCGCCCACATCCTGGACGTGACGTCGACCACGATCACCGGCAACAGCACAGGCGCGGGCGCCGACGGCGGCCCCGGGTACGGCGCCCCCGCCGGTCGCTCGCAGGGTACGGCCGGGCCGAACGGCGGGCTCGGCAAGGGCGGAAATGGCGGTTCCGCGGGCTCCGGCGCCGGGGTGGCGGCCGGCGCAACCAACTATGTGGCGCTGATCGGTGACACGGTCGTCGGGAACGCGACGTCCGAGGTCGTCGGCCATGGCGCGACCGGTCTCGGCGGGTTCGGCGGCAACGGCACGACCTTCGGCGCCGACGGCCCGTCGACGCCCGGCCAGTCGGGCGGGCGCTCCGGCGGTGGCGTGCGGCCGTCGCCCAACGCGGCGAACCTGATCGGCACGATCGTCTCCGGCAACGTGCCCGACCAATGCGCGCCGGAGGCCGTGCCGGGCCCGACGATCACGAGCATCGCCTACCCGGGCGGTGGGTGCGTGGGCGCCGCCGATGTCGATCCCCGGCTCGGCTCCTTGGACGACCACGGCGGCGCGACGCCGACGTTCGCGCTGCCCGCCGACAGCCCGGCGATCGACGCGTTCCCCGCCGCCGCCGGCTGCCCGGCGACCGACCAGCGCGGGGTGGGTCGACCGGCGGGGGCGGCGTGCGATGTCGGCGCCTACGAGCGCTCGGCGCCTGCGGTGACGACCGGGCCGGTGACCGCGACGACGGCTGGCGCCGCGACGGTCGGGATGACGGTCGACCGTCGCGCCGGGGCGTCGCAGGCGCACGTCGTCTGGGGTGCGACGGCGGCACACGGCGCACGCACGGCCGACGTCACGGTGGCCTCGGGCGCCGACGTGGCGACGCTCACCATCACGCTCGACGGACTGGCGCCGAGCACGACCTATCACTACCAGGCAATCGCCACGGGGGCCGACGGCACCGGCGCAGGCGTCGACCGGACGTTGACGACGGCCGCGGCAGCCGGTGCGGGGTCCGGCGGGTCCGGCGGGTCCTCGGGGTCGGGCGGCGGCTCGGGTGGCTCGGGTGGCGCGACGGCCGCCACACCACCGGTGCTCAGCGGCCTGCGGCTGACGCCCGCGGCGTTCCGGCCGGCAACCAAGAGCCACAAGAAGGGCCGCGGCACCATCATCGGTTACACCGACAGCGCTGCCGCAACGACCACGTTCACCGTCCAGCGCAAGAGCGCCGGCGTGCGCAAGGGCAACTCCTGCGTCGCTCGCACCAAACACACGTCCCGAGGCGCCCGTCGCTGCACACGCTGGACGGTGCTCACCGGCACGTTCTCGCACCACGACGCGCGTGGCGCGAACCGCGTCCGCTGGACGGGAGTGCTGCACGGCAAGGCATTGGCCGCGGGCAGTTACCGGCTGCAGGCCCGTCCGAAGGCCGGCGCGGTGGCCGGCAGGGCGTTCACCGTGAAGCACTGAGCCCGGTGGCGATTCCGTGGCAATGCCCGCTAATCAGCGTTATGTATAGCGATACGTAGAGTGTCCACGACGTCAACGACTGAGCACCGAATACGTCCGAGAGCCCAGCTACGTTCAGGACGTCGTGCATGTCATCGATGTAAACCAACAGGATCCTTCCGGAGAAAGTGAATCCTCCGAGCGACTGGTTGTCAGAAGGTTGGTGCTGCCGTCAACGGGCACTGTGGCTTGGACACTGATCGGACCTGATCGACGGCCGGTCGAGATTGTCGACGAGTACCTCGCGTGGCTGACGCACAACGAGCGATCGCCGAACACCGTCGAGGCTTACGCGCGAGACCTCAAGGTCTTTTGGACCTACCTGCTGCGCAGAGAATTGAACTGGTCCAACGTAGGCGTGCGAGATCTTGCGGAGTTCGCGGCCTGGGCCCGACAGCCGGCTGACAACGTCGTCGTGTTGGCCCCCGAGGCAGCACGACGTTCGCCGCGAACCGTCAACCGGATGCTGACGGCGATCATCGGCTTCTATGAGTTCCACGGCCGCCGCGGCAACACCCTGGCCAAGGACCTCGTCGTACAGACCCGCAGTGGTTGGGGCGGCTACAAGCCACTGCTGGCCGGGATGGGCGGCCCGAAGCGGCTACGCGGTCGCGCCGTTCGGCTGCCCGAGCAGCGCGAGTTGCCCAAGACGCTCTCGCTCGAGCAAGTCACCGCGGTCATCGACTGCCAGAGCCGGCTGCGCGACCGGCTGCTGTTCGCGTTGCTCGCCTCGACCGGTATGCGCATCGGCCAGGCTCTGGCTCTGCGCCACGAAGACATCGTCGTCTGGGAGCAGCGCATCCAGATCACGCCGCGCGCCGATGACGACCCGCGGGCGCGGTCCAAGGGTGGAGCGTCGGGATCGGTGCCCGTGCCCGGCGAGCTGCTGCGCCTGTGGAACGACTACATGCACATCGAGTACGGCGACCTGGACTCGGATTTCGTCTTCGTCAATCTCTGGTGCGAACCGCGCGGCCGCCGGCTGACCTACCGAGCCGTGGACGACCTCATCCGCCGCACCCGAACCAAAGTCGGCTTCCACTTCACCGCCCATCACTTCCGCCATACCTACGCCACGCTGGCCTACCGCGACGGTGTCGCGATCGAGGTCATCGGCGCGCTGCTGACGCATCGCTCGCCGAGCTCGACGTTGGTCTATACCCACCCCACCGCCGCCGACCTTCGCAAGGCGCTGGCTGAGCGCGGCGTGCTGCAGAAAGTCGAGGATCTGATCACGTGTCCGTCCAACACCTGAGCGTCGTCGAAGGAGCAGGCCACCGCGGCGCATGGGCCGAGCTATGGGAGCGCGATCGCTGGCGACAATCCGAGCTGCCCAACGGCGATCTCAGCTCCACCTACCGTGGCGATCGCATCGTCAACTTCGCTCGTCTGCGGCAACCGTGGCTCAAGGAGGCCGCCAAGCGCTGGACCCGCGCCCGCGTGCTGGCCGGTACGTCGATCAGCTCGGTCTCGGCGTACGTCGGCGACCTGGCCGCCTTCAGCAACTGGCTCGCCGCCGCACGTCCGGAGGTGGTCACGCCGGCGATGATCAGTCGCGAGGTGATCGAGGACTACATGTTGTGGGTGCGAACCGAGACGCTGAAGGCCGCGACCCGCGCGCGGTACATCGGCTCGTTGCGGATGCTGCTCGATGAGCAGCGTGAGGACGGCCTCACCGGAATGCCCAAAGCAGCGGTCATCCACGGCGCTGAGATCCCGCGCCCGGACTATCGAGTGCCCAAGGCCCTCGGCGATGACGTCTTCTCCCAGCTCGTAGACCCCTCCAACCTCGCTCTGCTGCGTTACGAGCATCACCGCACCGTGGTGCTCCTGCTCGCCTACACCGGGTTCCGGGTCTCCAGCATCGTCACGCTGACGCGCGGCCCGCTAGCACCGGCCCTGACGGCCAGCCGTACCTGCGGTACTTCAACATCAAGATGAAGCGCGAGGCGATGCTGCCCATCCCGGAGGTGCTCGAGCAGCAACTCCGGACCCACGAGCAGTGGTTGGCCGAGAGCCGCATGGCCGAATCCCAGTTTCTGCTGCCCACGCGCCGCATGCAGCGCGGTGACCGCCACCTCACCCACTCGACGATCCGCAAGATCCTCAAGGCCTACATCTCGCTCGCTCAGATCCGGAGGGCCGACGGCAAACTCGCCGACCATGCCCACCCCCACCTCTTCCGCCATCACCTCGGGACCACCATGATCAACGATGGCGTCCCGATCAACGTCGTCGCCAAGGTCCTGGATCACAACTCGCTGGAAATGACGGCACGCTACGCCCACATCCACGATGAGACGCTGCGCACCGAGGTCCGCCGCTGGCACGAGCGCGTCAATATCCGTGGCGAGCGCATCGCCCTCCCCATCGAGGGCCCGTTGGCTGAGGCTGCGTGGATGAAGGAGCGCATCGCCAGAGCGAAGCAGGCGCTCCCAAACGGCTACTGCGGCCTGCCTCTGGTCCAGACCTGCCCGCACCCCAACGCCTGCCTCAGCTGCGACAGCTTCCTCACCGACGCGTCGTTTCGCACGATCCACGAGCAACAGCTCCAAGAAACCGGCCGGCTGCTCCAGGACGCACGCGCGAACGAGCAGGTGCGCCTGGTCGACGTGCTGCAACGCGACCAGACGTCGCTGCAGCGGATCCTCGAAGGACTCGAAGAGTTCGACACCCGCAACGCCGACGTCGAGCCAGCGATCGACCTCGTTGCCCTGGCCACCACCTCGCCATCTATCGCATGAGCACCAAGCCGCCCACCGCACTCGCCGAAGCCGCCGCCGGCCGCACGCTGGCCGCGGAAGACCGTGTCCGACACGCCCTGCGCAGCCTCGACCGCGACGGCCACCCCATCTCCTTCGCCGCCGTTGCGCAGCAGGCACGCGTCAGCCGAGCCTTCCTCTACAACCACTCCGACTTTCGGGCCGAGATCGAGGAACTCCGCGGGCGTCATGCCGCGGCACCAACCCGACTACCGGCCGCGGAGCGCAGCAGCGACGGCTCCGTTCGCAATCGGCTGCGAGCCGCGCTCGACGACAACCAACGACTGCGCCGCGAGCTGACGGAGCTACGCGAAGAATTGGCGATCGCCCACGGCCGCGCGAGAGAACTCGAACTTGAACGTCGCGTCCGCAGTGGGTGACCGCCGTCCCGTTAGTCGCGCCTGAGCACACATCATGGTCGCGCCAGCCCGACCATGGAGTGGACCCCGTTTGACGGACATGTGAGGGCTTGCGCGGCTGTGCCGCGAAAGGATGTGTCTGTCGATGCCGAGAACGCGACCTTCTTACCCCGATGATTTCCGACGCGAGGCCGTGCAGATGGTCTGTGCGGGCCG
>NZ_DASYJG010000001.1:0-56849 GCF_035996765.1 Baekduia sp. | reverse complement strand
GGCCGCGAGCGCCCGATCACGCCGGCCACGGCGATCAGGGTCAGGACGTACGGCAGCGCCTGGAAGAGCACCGCGGTCGAGGGCGAGAAGGCCGGCTGGCGTTGTGCCAGCGCGGTGGAGAAGCCGAACAGCAGCGCGGCGCCGAGCGCGCCGACCGGGTGCCACTTGCCGAAGATGACCGCAGCCAGCGCGATGAACCCGCGCCCCGCGGTCATGCCCTGGTTGAAGGAACCAACGAAGCCGATCGACAGGTAGGCGCCACCCATGGCGGCGAACATCCCCGACAGCACGACGGCGATGTAGCGCGTGCGTGGGACCGAGATGCCGACCGTCTCGGCCGCCCGCGGATGCTCGCCCACCGAGCGCAGCCGCAGGCCGCGCGGCGTGCGGAAGAGGAACACGGTCAGCGCCACGACGAGGATCAGTGCGATCCACGTGAGCGTGTTCGCGTGGCCGATCGCGTCGCCGAAGAAGGACAGGTTCTTGACGCCGGGGATGCTGATGTCGGGCACGCGCGGGATGTTGTCGGGGGTGCCCTGATCGCCGTAATGGTCGAGGAAGACGTAGCCCGTGACTCCGAGGGCCAGGAAGTTCAGCGCGATGCCGCTGACGATCTGGTCTGCGCGCAGCTGAACCGAGAAGAAGGCGTGAACGAGGCCCAGCACGCCGCCGGCCGCCATCCCGACCAGCAGCCCCAGGAACCACGAGTCGAGCAGATCGGCGCCGAAGATCCCGAAGAAGGCGCCCATGAGCATCATGCCCTCGAGGCCGACGTTCACCACGCCGCTGCGCTCGGAGATGATCCCGCCGAGCGCACCGAAGATCAGCGGCGTCGCGTAGCGCAGCGTCGCCGCGATCAGTGCCGACCACGCGACGACGTCCTGGAGGTTGCCGGTGCCCGACTGCGTGGCCGCCACCGCGCCGGTGCCCCCGACGAGGCCGGCGACGATCGCTCCCCAGCCGAGGCGCTTCTCGTCGCCGCCGATGGCCCACGCCCCCGCGGTCATGGCCAGCAGGCCGATCAGGATCGACGGGACCGGGGTGCGCAGGAGCGCCGGCGGCAGCGTGAGGAACCAGGCGACGAAGCCCAGCGCGATGCCGGCCCAGCCGGCGTGGCGCGCCTGCAGGCGCACGGGCGCTGAGGTGGCGACCGCGGTGCTCACGAGGACGCCTCCGCCTCGGCGGGCGCGGCGGGCGCGGCCGGTGCCGTGGGCGTACGGCGGAAGATCCCGCGCCCGCGGCGCAGCATGGTCAGCACGATGACGTCGGCGCTGACGATGAGCACGACGAGGCCCTGGATGATCAGCGTCAGGTTCCCGGCGAGCTCCGGCTCGAAGATCGTCGGGTCGAGGTTGCGCTGCGAGGTGCCGGTGAGCAGGGCGCCGAACAGCAGCGCGGCCACCACCGTGCCGCTGGCCGTGTTGCGGCCGAGCAGGGCGACGGCGATGCCGAAGAAGCCCAGGCCGACGTTCGCCGAGTTGAGGATGTCGTTGGTGGCGATGTGGAACTGCCAGCCGAGGAGGTCCACCGACCCCGCGAGCCCGGCGAACGCGCCGCACACGGCCATGACCAGGATGTAGTTGCGCGAGACGTTGATGCCGCCGTAGCGGGCGGCCTCGGGGTTGAAGCCGACCGCTCGCACCTCGTAGCCGGTGGTCGAGCGGTTGAGCAGCACCCAGAAGACGACGGCTGCCGCGAGCGCGATGAAGATCCCGACGTGGAGCCCCTGGAGCTCCGGGTCGCCCCAGAAGACCGGGAGCTTGGCCCCGGCCACGACGTCGGCCGAGACCGGCACCGACTGCTGCGACGGGTCGGAGTTCTGCAGCGGGCCGTTGAGCTGGAACAGGTAGGCGCCCACCCACACCGCGATCCAGTTGAGCATGATCGTCGAGATCACCTCGTGGGCACCGGCCACCGCCTTGAGTAGGCCTGCGATCCCCGCCCACACCGCGCCGGCCACGGTGGCGAGGACCATCGCCAGGACGACGTGCAGCAGCCTCGGCATGCCGGCGAACGACGACCCCGCCCACACGGCGACATAGGAGCCGACGAGGTACTGGCCCTGGCCGCCGATGTTGAACAGCCCGCAGCGGAAGGCGAAGGCGACCGCGAGCCCGGTGAGGATCAGCGGGGTGGTGGTGATCAGCGTCTGCTGGAGGTTGAGCGCCGCGGTGGTGCGGTCGTCGCTCGAGATCCACGGGAAGATCCAGTTCAGCCCGGTGCCGTTGAAGATCGCCTTGTAGGTCGAGATCGGGTTGTGGCCGGTGATGAGGATGACCAGGCCGCCGACGAAGAAGGCGAGCACTGCCGTGAGCAGCGGGACGATGACGCCCCCGCCCTGCAGGTAAGCCGCCAGCCGCGCGGCGGAGGTGGTGGCCGCGGCCTCGGGGCCGCCCTCGCCGGCGAGCGCCTGCCCTGCCGGGGGCTCGACGGGGTCCGGGCCGCTCAAGGGGTCACCTCGGCGGGGCGTCCAGCCCCGCCCTCTGAGACGAACGATCGGCGTCGGGCCGATCGAGATCCTCCCGCTGGCGCCCACCGCCGGTCATCGCGATGCCGAGCTCCTCCTCGGACACCTCGGGTGGGAACTCGCCCACGATCTCGCCCTCGTAGAGGACGACGATCCGGTCGGCGAGCGAGCGGACCTCCTCGAACTCGAGCGACACGAGCAGGATCCCGCGTCCGGCGTCGCGCTCGGAGACCAGGCGGCGGTGGACGAACTCGATGGCCCCGACGTCGAGGCCGCGGGTCGGCTGCGCCGCGACCAGGACGCGCGGGTTGCACGCGATCTCGCGCGCGATGACGCACTTCTGCTGGTTGCCGCCCGACAGCGACGTCGCCAGCGAGGTCGGGCCGCCGCCGCGCACGTCGTACTCCTTGATGAGGGCCTTGGCGCGGTCGCGCATGCGGCCGATGAGCAGCCACCCGTGGTTGGACATCTTCGGCGTGTTGTACTCGCGCAGCGCGAGGTTCTCGGCCAGGGTGAAGTTCAACACGAGCCCGCGGCGCTGGCGGTCCTCGGCGATGTGCGAGACGCCGTGGCGCACCATCCCGCGCGCCCCGGCGTTCGTGAGCTCCTTGCCCTCCACGGCGATGGAGCCGGAGTCGACCGAGCGCAGGCCCGTGATCGCGTCGACCAGCTCGGACTGGCCGTTGCCGTCGACGCCGGCCAGGGCCACGATCTCGCCCGCGTGCACGGTCAGGGTGGCGCCGTTGACCGCCGGCAGGTCGCGGTCGTCGCGCACGCGCAGGTCGCGGACCTCGAGCACCGGCTCCTTGGGCTGCGCGGGCGGCTTGTCGACGCGCAGCAGGACCTCGCGGCCGACCATGAGCCGCGCGAGCGACGCCTCGGTGGCGCCTTCGGTGGGGACGGTGTCGATGCGCTTGCCGCGCCGCAGCACGGTCACGCGATCGGCGACCTCCAGCACCTCGTTGAGCTTGTGCGAGATGAAGACGATGCCGGTGCCGTCCTCCTTCAGCGCCTCGAGGACGCGGAAGAGGTCGCCCGCCTCCTGCGCGGTGAGCACGGCAGTCGGCTCGTCGAGGACGAGGATCCTCGCGCCGCGGAACAGCGCGCGAAGGATCTCCACGCGCTGCTGCATGCCGACGCTGACGTCCTCGATGCGCGCGTCGGGGTCCACGGCGAGGCCGTAGCGGTCCGACAGCTCGCGCACGCGGGCCGAGGCCGCGTCGAAGTCGAGCAGCAGGCCCTTGCGCGGCTCGTTGGCCAGCACGATGTTCTCGGCCACGGTCATGACCGGGACGAGCATGAAGTGCTGGTGCACCATGCCGATCCCGTGCTCGATGGCCTCCAGCGGCGAGCCGATGCTGACGGGCCGGCCGTCGACGCGGATCTCGCCCTCGTCGGGCGTGTAGAGCCCGTAGAGGACGCTCATCAGCGTCGACTTGCCGGCGCCGTTCTCCCCGAGCAGCGCGTGGACCTCGCCGGACTTCAGGTCGAAGTCGACCGCGTCGTTCGCGACGATCGACCCGAAGCGCTTCGTGATCCCGCGCAGCTCGAGGGCGTTCTCCATACCTACTTGACGGTATCCGGGATGTTGGCGATCGTGCCGCTCGCGATGTCGTCCTGGACCTTCTTGACCTGGTCGGCGTACTTCGTGGCAGCCGTGTTGAGCTTGCCGTAGCCGATGCCGCCGGACTTCACCGAGTTGATGACGTCCTGGCCACCGGTGAACTTGTCGGCCTGGGCGCCCTTGATGGCGTTGACCACGGCGACGTCGACCTTCTTGAGCGCGCTGGTGAAGACCTGCGGGCCCAGGTAGGCCTGATCGGCGTCCACACCGATGCCCTGGATGCTCTTCTCCTTGGCCGCGTCGAGGACGCCGAGGCCGCACTGGCCCGCGACCTGGAACTCGACCTTGGAGCCCTTGGCGATCTGGTTGAGCGCGAGCTCCTTGCACTTCGCCTGGTCGACGAAGTCCTGGGAGTAGGCGTTGAGCGTCTTGATCGACGGATCGGCGGCCTTGGCGCCCGCCTGGTAGCCGGCGATGTAGTGATCGACCGGCGGGATCTTCTGACCGCCGACCGACGAGATCGTCGTGATGTTGTTGTCCTTGGCGTACAGGCCGGCGAGGTAGCCCGCCAGGTAGCCGGACTGCTGCTCCTTGAAGAGCAGGCCCTCGACGTTGCTGGGCTTGCCCTTCAGGGTGGTCGCGTCGACGTCGATGATCGCGAACTTGGTGTTCGGGAACTTCTTGGCGACGGTGTCGACCGCGTCAGCCATCAGGAAGCCGACGCCGATGACGAGGTCGTACTTCTGCTGGGCCAGCGTTGACAGGTTGGGGATGTAGTCAGCGTTGGACTTCGAGGTCAGGACACGACCGGTGACGCCGAGCGTCGACTGGGCGGTCAGCAGACCCTTGTTGGCCAGCGCGTTGAACGAGCGGTCGTTAAGGCCGCCGATGTCCGTGACAAGACCGACCTTGATCGCCTTCCCGGCCGGAGCGGCCGCGGTCGACGTCGTGCCGCTCGACGAGGAGCTGTTGTCGTCAGAGCCGCAACCGGCTGCGACGATGAGGATGCCGGCGGCGCCGAGAGCGGCGATGGCACGGCGAGTGGAACGTGCGCGCACTTGCGAGGTACTCCCTCTGGATTTGAACGGGACTACTGAGGGACAGCGCGGCCAACCCTGAGCCGCGGCGCAAACCTACAGGTCTCCCGGCTGGTGTGGTTGGTTTACCAGACCTTCAGTGTCCGAGAACGCCGCATCCAGCGCGGTTTCGGTGATCGTGCGGAGGTCCTGCAGGCTGCATCCCAAACGCTCGTGCGCCAGTTCGTACTCGCGCCCGATCGTCGTACCGAAGTACGGAGGATCGTCTGATCCCAAGGTCACCGGGACGCCGGCGGCGCGCAGCGCGCCGAGCGGATGGTCCTCATAGGACGGGAAGACCCCGAGGACGACGTTCGAGGTCGGGCAGACCTCCAGCACGATCCGGCGCTCGGCCAGCTCCCTGACCAACGCTGGATCCTCGATCGCCCGAACACCGTGAGAAATACGCACGACGCCGGGCAGCGCGAGCGCCGCGCGGATCGACTCCGGGCCCGCGTGCTCGCCCGCGTGCACCGAACAGCCGAGCCCCGCCTCGGCCGCGATGGCGAAGGCGCGGGCGTAGTCGCCGGCGGGGAAGCCGGCCTCGTCGCCGGCCATGTTGAAGCCCACGACGTAGGGATGGGCGAGCGCGACGGTCCGGCGGGCGACGTCCTCGCAGTCGGCCACACCGAAGTTGCGGACGATCGAGGAGATGATCCGGCCCACGATGCCGTGGTCGGCGTATGCGTCGTCGATGCCCTGCGCGATGCCGGCGAGGTGCTCGGCGTCGTCGAGGCCGACCTTGCGCCCGTGATCCAGCGACGCGATCAACTCAACGTAGACGGCGCCCTCCGCGGCGCAGGCGGAGAGGTACTCGTAGGTGATGTCGCGGTAGTCCTGGGCGGTGCGGATCGCGCCGGCCGCGATGTCGTAGGACTGGAGGAAGTGCAGGAAGTCGTTCCAGGCAAACGTGCCGTCGGGCCGGAACAGCCGCTCCTCGGGCAGCGCGATGCCGTTGCGCGCGGCCAGGCGCCGGATCAGGTCCGGCGTGGCGGTGCCCTCGAGGTGGACGTGGAGCTCGGCTTTGGGGACGCCGGCGACCGGCGAGACGGTCAGCTCGGTGCTCACCGCAGGACCTCCGCGACGACCGGAACGTCGGGCGGTGCCGTCTCCCCCACCACGATCGCCGCCCGCACGGCGGCCTCCGCCGCGTCGGCGCCAGCTTCGTCGCGCGCGTGGACCACCGCCAGCGGCCGCCCGCCGCGCGCGACGCCCGCTCCCGGGCCCGCGACAGCATCCAGCCCGACGGCCGGGTCGATCACGTCGCTCTCCACCGCGCGGCCCCCTCCGAGGTTCATCACCGCGATCCCCAGTGCCCGCGTGTCGTGCGCCACAACCACGCCGTCGCGATCGGCGAACACCTCGCGGATCACCGGCGCACGGTCGAGGCGCTGCTCGTAGTTGTCCATCATGTCGCTTGGGCCGCCGAGCGCCGCGACCATCGCCCCGAAGCGCTCGGCCGCGGCGCCGGAGGCCAGCGCGGCCTCGGGGTCGGCGTCGATCCCGCCGAGCTCGAGCAGCGCGCGCGTCAGCGCCAGCGTCACCGCGAGCAGGCGCGGGTCCGCGCTCGACGGATCGCGCAGCAGCTCGATCGACTCGCGCACCTCCAGCGCGTTGCCGGCGGTCGTGCCGAGCACGCGGTCCATGTCGGTCAGCAGCGCAACGGTCGGCAGGCCGGCCGCGACCGCGACGTCCACGAGCGCCCGCGCCAGCGCACGCGCATCGTCGAGCTCGCTCATGAAGGCGCCGTTGCCGTGCTTGACGTCCATGACCAGGCCGCCGAGCCCGGCGGCGAGCTTCTTGGACAGGATCGAGGAGACGATCAACGGGATTGCCTCGACGCTGCCCGTCGCATCGCGGATGGCGTACAACTTGCGATCGGCCGGCGCGAGGTCGTCGGTCTGGCCGCCGATCACGCAGCCGACCTCGCGGACGACCTTGCCCATCAGCGCCGCGTCGGGCGTCGCGTCGTAGCCCGGGATCGTCTCCAGCTTGTCCAGCGTGCCGCCGGTGTGGCCGAGCCCGCGGCCGGAGATCATCGGCACCACGCCGCCGCACGCCGCAACCAGCGGGGCGAGGATCAGCGACACCTTGTCGCCCACCCCGCCGGTCGAGTGCTTGTCGAGGACGGGCCTGTCGATGTCCGACCAGTTCAGGACCGTGCCGCTGTCGCGCATGCCGAGCGTGAAGGCCGGGAGCTCTGTGGTGTCGAGGCCGCGGAAGAAGACGGCCATCGCGAAGGCCGCGACCTGCGCGTCGCTGAGGCCGCCGTCACCGATGCCCGCCGCGATCGCCCGCAGCTCCTCGGGCGTCAGCGCCTTGCCGTCGCGCTTGTCGCGCAGCAGCTCCTTGGTGGGGCGGGCCATCTAGACGTAGTCCTTGACGAAGCGGGTCAGCACGCGCTGCAGGTCTGCGGAGGCCGTCGCCGCGCTGGCCAGCGTGTGCTCGTGGGTGAGGACCTCGTCGCCGAGCCCCTCAGCCAGGTTGGTGATCGCCGAGACGGCCACGACGCGCAGGCCGCAGTGGCGGGCGACGATGACCTCGGGGACGGTGGACATCCCGACGGCGTCGGCGCCCAACACTTTGAAGGCGCGGATCTCGGCCGGCGTCTCGAACGACGGCCCGCCGACGGCGAGGTAGACGCCCTCGCTGAGGTCGACGCCCTCGGCCACGGCCGCTGCCTTCAACGCGCGCTTGAGCGGCAAGTCATAGGCATCGCCAAGACCGACGAAGCGCGGGCCGATCGTGTCGTTGTTGATCCCGGTCAAGGGGTTGACGCCCATCATGTTGATGTGGTCGGTCAGCGCCATCAGGCGGCCGGGGCCGACGTCGGCGCGCAGCGAGCCGGCGGCGTTGGTCAACACGATCGACTCAGCGCCGAGCGCGCGCACGGTCCGCACGGGGACCGCGAGGTCGGAGACCGGGATGCCCTCGTAGAGGTGCGCGCGACCCTGCAGCACGACCACGGGCGTGCCGGCCAGCGTCCCGAGGACCAGCCGCCCGGCGTGGCCGGCCACCGAGCCGACGGGGAAGCCGGGCAGCTCGGCGTAGGGGATCGCGGTTGCGTCCTGCACCGCATCGGCCAGACCGCCGAGGCCCGAGCCGAGCACGAGGCCCAGGCGGGGCGTTGGCGCGTTCGCTCCGGCAGCTGCGCGGATCACGTCCGCTGCAGTGGTCATCTCTTCGCTTCCTCCAGATCGAACGCGAGCGGCAGCAGCTCGCCGAGGGTGACGGTCCGGCGGATGCCCTCCGGCCCGGCAAGGTGGACCGGCGTCTCGGGAGCGGCGAGCTCCGACAGCCGCTGGCGGCAGCCGCCGCAGGGCACGATCAGCTCGGTGTCGGCCATGACGACGACCTCGCGGATCGCGTGGCCGCCGGCGGTGATCAGGGCGCTGATCGCCGCGGCCTCCGCGCATGTGCCCTGCGGGTAGGAGCTGTTCTCGACGTTGGCGCCCGCGTGCAGTCCGCCGGCCTCGTCGCGCAGCGCCACGCCGACCTGGAAGTGCGAGTAGGGCGCGTAGGCGCGCCCCATGGCGCGCCGGGCGAGATCGACGAGCCGCGGCGTCGCGGCGCCTGCTTCCAGGAGCATCGCCGCGTAGCCGGTGGCGACCACGTCCTCGTCGGCGATCTCGAGCACGGCGCGCAGCTCGGCGACCTTGCGGTGCTCGTCGGTGAGATCGGAGTCCGCCAGCGCGACCGCCTCCAGCTCCAGCCACGTGCCGAGCCCCTCGACCGCGTCGAGGTGGATCCGCACGTTCTCCCACAACAGCAGCCGGCGGAACTTCTCCACAACCACGACTGTGCCCAAAGCATCGCCCAGCGCGGCCTTCAACGCCGCCGGGTCGGGTGCGGGCACCAAGTGATACGCGCTGGTCCGCGCGACCGCCTCGTCGGCGCGCGCGTAGGCGATCAGCGTTCCGGCGCCATCCTGCTCGCGCAGCTTCAGGCGTCCCTCACGTGCGACGAAGTAGGTGTCGACCTGCGTCAGGACGCCCTGATCGGCGGCTCCGTGGGCCAAGGCGGCCGCGAGCGTCGCCTCCGGATCGTCATCGCGCGCCTTGAGCTCAACGTTGCGGTGTGGGGCCATCGCCGCGCCAAGCTACTACCTCGCCGTTCGGCTACCGCCTCGCCGTTCGGACACCCGCATGGAATAACGTCCATCCGCGATGGATGGGCTGCGTGTCGTCGACCACCCAGTGATGGCGAGAGCCGTCACCGAGCTCCGTGCCGTGGGCACGTCACGCGCTGCGTTCCGGGTTGCGATGGCCGACGCGTCATCGATGCTCGCCTACGAGGCGCTGCGCGATGTGCCCACGCGCGAGGTCGAGGTGCAGACGCCACTGGAGTCCACCGTCGGCTCACGTCCGACGCCGGTCATGGTCGTCGCGGTGCTGCGCGCCGGCCTCGGGATGGTCGACGGCTTCCTGCGCTACGTGCCGGGCGCGTCGGTAGCCCATCTCGGCATGCGCCGCAATGAGGAAACACTCGAGCCCGAGGACTACTACGAATCGCTGCCCGAAGGCATCGACAGCTCCACCGTCTTCGTCGTCGATCCGATGCTCGCCACCGGCGGCAGCGCTACGGCGGCGCTGGCCCGGATGCGCGCTGCCGGCGCTCGCGACCTGCGGCTGGTTTGCCTGATCGCCGCGCCCGAGGGCGTCGCCGCAGTGCGCGCCGCGCACCCCGAGGTGCCGATCTTGACCGCCGTCTTGGATCGCGGACTCGACGAACGTGGCTACATCCGTCCCGGCCTCGGCGACGCCGGGGACCGCCTCTTCGGCACCGACTGACGGAGCTTGCGCAATGAGCGATCTCGGAGAAGACCCCGCCACTGATCCGCCGGCCGACGCGCCGGCGGACCCGCCCCCACCCCCGCCCAGTGCGGCCGGCGCACAGCAGCTCCCCAAGGGGCGTCATGGCCTCTCGCGGGCGTTCATCGCCTCCAACCAGCGCGAGCGGCTGCTGGACGCGATCGCCAACGTCGTCGCCGACAAGGGCTACGCGGGCACGCGCGTCGCCGACATCACCGACTACGCCGGGGTCTCGCGCAAGACCTTCTACGAGCTCTTCACCGACAAGGAGGAGTGCTTCCTCGCCGCCTTCGACGCGATCAACAAGCTGTTGATGGACCGGATGGCGAGTGCGCTGACCGACCTCTCCGACAGCAACTGGCGCGTCAGGGTCCGTGCGCTGCTCGGCGAGTTCCTGCGCTTCCTCGCGGCGGAGCCCGCCTTTGCGCGCATGTGCATCGTCGAGGTGCTCGGCTCCGGCTCCGCGGGCCTGGCCCGACGCGACGCCGCGATCGAGGCGTTCGTCCCCATCGTCGACTCCATCCCCCGTTCTCAGCCCGGCGCCGAGCAGTGGCTCGCGCCGCTGACGCCGGTCTTCGTCACCGGCGGGATCCTCGAGGTCATCTACGCGGCGATCCGCCGCGGCGAGATCGCGACGCTGCCCGAACTCGAGGACGACCTGACGCGGCTGGCCTTCCGCACCTACCGCGAGGATCCTGACCATCCGCCGCAGGAGAGCTCCGGCACAGGGTGAGTACGTTGGTCGGACTTCATGCGAGCCTTCACCTGCGGCGTCTGCGGCCAGTTGGTCTTCTTCGAGAACAGCGCATGCCTGCGCTGTGGCACCAAGCTGGGGCTGCGCTGGCGTGACCGTGAGCTGGTCACCAAGCCCGAAGAGCCGCCGTGCGCCAACCGCGACGCGATCGGCTGCAACGCCCTGGCCGACGCGCCGGGCGCACTCTGCTTCGCCTGCTCGCTGACGCGCACGCGGCCCAATGCGGCCGACGGCCACGGCATCGCCCAATGGGCGGAGGCCGAGCGGGCCAAGCGGCGGCTGATCTTCGAGCTCGGCGAGTTGGGCCTCCCGATCCCGACGCGCCAGGAGCAGCCCGAGGGCGGCCTGGCCTTCGATCTGCTCTCCAGCGCGGTGCAGCCGGTGACGACCGGCCACGCCGACGGCGTGATCACGCTCGATCTCGCCGAGTCAGACGACGATCAGCGCGAGCGCCGGCGCGTTCAGATGGGCGAGCCCTACCGCACGCTGCTCGGACATCTGCGCCATGAGATCGGCCACTTCTACTTTCCGCTGTTGACCGTCAACGAGGAGGCGCTGACGGCGGCGCGGCGGCTCTTCGGCGACGAACGCGAGGATTACCAGGCGGCGCTGGATCGCCACTACGCCGATGGGCCGCCCGCGGGCTGGGCGCGCGAGCACGTCTCCGCCTACGCGACGATGCATCCCTCCGAGGACTGGGCCGAGACGTTCGCCCACGTCCTGCACCTGCGCGACACGCTGCAGACCGCGGCGGCCTACGGCGTGCGCGTCGACGGCCCGACCGGCCGGCCGGATCTCCACGCCGAGCCGGTCGACGCCGGGGCCGGCGGGCTGCGCGCGATGCTCGACGACTGGCTCGGGTTGACCTATGCCTTGAACGCGGTCAACCGCAGCCTGGGTTTTGATGACCTCTATCCGTTCGTGCTGTCGGGGCCGGTGATCGACAAGCTGGCCTTCGTCGACGGTCTGATCGCGCGCAGCTGAGCTCGCTGCGGCGGCGCGGGTTGCCGCCTGGCTGTCCACACGTCCTGGACAGGCCGTTGAGCAGGCGTACCATGCTCAATGGTCGCATTCGATCAGGTTCAGTTGAGCGGAATCATGGACGACAAGCTCACCGTCGCGGAGATCGCGCAGCGCGCGGGGATCGCCCCATCCCACGTGCGCTATTACCAGCGGGCCGGGCTGTTGCCCGAGCCCGCCCGCGTCGGTCGCCATGTGCTCTACCCCTTGGGAATCCTTGAGCGGCTGCGCACGATCGCCTCGGCACGTGAGGCCGGCCTATCGCTGGAGGAGATCCATGAGCTGTCCGCGCTGCGCGGGCCACTTCATGGAGACCTAGGGCAATGGCGCGCCGCTGAGCGCGGCGACGACACCAACGGCGCCGGCGCCCACGAGCGTCGCCACGACGCCGAGTCGCTTGGTCAGCAGCGCGACGGCGGCGACACCGAGCAGCGCGACCTGCCAGCGCTCCTGCAGCGCGGCGGCCAGCGGGATCGCGGAACCGAGGATCGCCCCAAGCGCCGCCGGCGCCGCGCCGTCGATGAACGCACGCGCGCGCGGATCGCGCAGCAGCGCGTCAAAGCGGGCGGCGCCGCCGATGACGAACAGGAACGACGGTGAGAACGCGACGAGCGCCGCGAGCAGCCCGCCGCCGACGCCCGCGACCGCGTAGCCGACCGCGGCGACGGTGTGCACCACCGGGCCCGGCGTGACCTGTCCGAGCGCGACCGCGTTGAGGAACTGCGTATCGGTCATCCAGTGGTGGGTGCCGACCGCGTCGGCCTGCATCAGCGGGATGATCACGAAGCCGCCGCCGTAGGAGAGCGCGCCGACCTTCAGCGCCGTCCAGCAGAGCGCGGCGAGCCCGCCGGTGGCGCCCGCGGCCATCGCGATGAGCGCCGGTGGCGAGAGCGAGGTCAACGCGTCGCGGCCGGGTCGGCGCGTGAGCAGGAGCGAGAGCAGGCCGCAGGCGAGCAGGACGAGGACGAGGTAGGGCCCGAGCGTGGCGGCGGCGGCCGCGCCGATCAGGATGTAGGTGATGAGCGGGGCGCGCCGATCGGCCGCGCGGGCCCAGCTCGGCGCGATCAGGTCCAGCCCCGCTCGGACCGCGACCGCCGCGACGGCGGCTCCCGCTCCGGCGCCTGCCCCGCGCAGCCAGCGCGGCGGGTCGTCGGCCAGGAACGCGGCGGCCAGCGCGAGGATCGCGATCAGGCCCGGAACGATGAAGCAGACGCCCGCGACCAACGCCCCCGCACGCCCGCGCAGGCGGTGCCCGCACCAGACCGCGAGCTGCGTCGAGGCCGGCCCGGGCAGCAGGTTGACGGCCGCGATCGCGTCCTCGAAGTCACCGGCGACGATCCAGCCGCGACGCTCCACGCAGAGCTCGCGCAGCAGCGCGATGTGGGCGGGCGGCCCGCCGAAGCCGACGCACCCGATCCGTCCCCACTCGCGCGCGATCGTCGTCAGCGGCGGGCGCACGCGGCGCATCCTACGGCCGACGGACGCGTCGTCGGGTGATCATCTTGAGGTGCGCTTCAGCCAACGCACATCAGGTCTTCAGCGGTGTGGCCGATTATCTTTGCCATGGACGCAGAGCTGACCCTCGAGCAGGCCCGGGAGATCAACCTCCTGCGCCGGCGCCACCCGGGCGCCACGCTCCGCGTCCACGAGCGCCCGTGGGGCGTGCTGGTCGAGGTCGTTCGTGGCACGCACACCGTCACGCTCGAGCGCTTCGAGTTCGGTGGCGCGACGGTGCATGACGCACCGATCAGGCTTGCTGCCTAAGGCCTCTCGCTCGCTAGCTCGCTCGCGCCGTGGCCGCCGCAAGCACGTAGTCGCAGATGCGCTCGTTGGCCTGGCGCAGGCGGCGGAAGTAGGTCGCGCGGCTGATGTGCAGCGAGAACGCGACGTCCTCGTGCGTGGTGCCCGGGTTGTTGTAGGCACCGAGTGCGACGTCGCGCAGCAGCTCCTCGTCGCGGCCCGCGCCGAAGGCCGTGACGATCGCACCGAGCAGCAGCTCGCGCACGGCGGCGGCGGTCGTCGGTGTCTCGGGCCCGACCTCAACCAGCGCGGCGAGCGGGCTCGCCATCAGCTCCGACGGGCGGTCGATGTCGCGCAGCGCCTGGCGCACGTTGGCCTCGGTCACCGTCGCCGAGCCGTCGGCCGCCGCGAGTTCGTCAACCGCCGGGCGCGGCAGGCCGAGCTCGGCATAGACCGTCGCACGCAGCCCGCCGAGGACACCGCCGGGACCGTGGTCGATGACATGGCACTCGTGCACCACGGAGCCCACGAGCACGTCGAGCCCCTCGATCTTGCGCGCCCCCGCCTGGCGCGCGAACGCGACCGACGCGGTGTTGACCGGGCTGATGGGGATGTAGAAGCAGCGCGGGTTCGGCAGGCCGCAGCGCAGGATCGTCGCAGTGTTGATGACCGCCAGCACGCGCGAGGCGAGGTCGCCCTCCTCGTCAGCAGTCAGGTCCAGCGCGTCGCGCCAGACGAGCGCGTTGCCGTCGGGCACGTGGTCGCGCGCATGCTCGATCCAGCGGCCGAGAAACGGGTCGGCCAGCGCGGCGGGCGACGCTCCCCGCGGCGTCGCGGCGATCGCCATCCCCTGAAGTTCATCATGATGGTCGCGGGCGACCACGAAGTGCTCGGGCGCCGCGTCGGCCAGCGCGCGCGTCGCCGCCCACCAGGTCTCGCTGGCGCGGCTGCGGACGCGCTCCGGGGGATTGTCAAGTTCGCCGGGACGCAGGCCGTCCGGGCGCAGAAGGCGCGCTGCGTCGGCGCCGAAGCCCCAGCGCAACGCGGGGTCCTCGACCAGCTCGGCGAGGTCGATGACCAGGCGTGCCTCGCCAGCGATGGCATGGTGATGGAGATGGTCGGCGA
Source organism: Baekduia sp. (assembly GCF_035996765.1). Classification (NCBI taxonomy): domain Bacteria; kingdom Bacillati; phylum Actinomycetota; class Thermoleophilia; order Solirubrobacterales; family Baekduiaceae; genus Baekduia; species Baekduia sp. The sequence goes on along the minus strand of NZ_DASYJG010000001.1, from coordinate 42,292 downwards.
TGCGGCGGCGCAGCTCACGCTCGCGGTCGGGCCGCTGCGCGCGCAGCTGGGCACGCAGCGCGCGGCGGACCAGCTCGTGCATGGCGATGCCGTCGCCGACCGGCTCGGCGATCGCCTGCGTCCGCAGCCACGCTTGGGCGTCGTTGGGCGCGATCCCTGGTAGGACGCCGGCGAGCATCGAGGCCGTCGTGACCCGCGCGATCGCGGCGACCGCGGTGACGTCCTCATGGCGCTGCGCCGGCGCGTCGGCGCCGAAGCCCCGGGCAAGGACGAGCCGTGCGACGAGCGCCTCGACCAGCTCGGGGTCGGCATCGAGCAGCTGCGCGTCCCAGCGGCCCTCACGTTGGGCGATCGCCGACGCGAGCCCAAGCGCCAGCGGCGAACCGTCAGACCAGCGGACCAGCGCGGCGGCCGTCGCATCGTCGACGCGCGCGTGAGCGTCGACGAACGCCCGGCTCTCGGCGGCGCTGAACGGGACGAGCGGCAGCGCGCGCGTGACGTGCTCCCAACCGTCTTGGAACCACTCGGGCGCGGGGCGCTCACGGCCGGCGACAACGACGATCGCGCGCGTCGGCAGCGCGGGCAGCAGCCGCGCGCGCAGCGCACCGTCAAGTCCCGAGATCCGCTCGTAGGTGTCGAACAACAGCAATGGGCGCTCCTCGGCGCGGGCCGCGGAGAGGATCTCTTCCAGGGCGCCGGGGATCGGCGGCAGTTCCCGGCCGTCGATCCGCCAGGGCGACCAGCCGCGCTCGGCGCCGAGGCGCTCGACCTGTCGCAGCAGGGCGCTCTTGCCGATCCCACCCGGGCCGTGGACGTGTACGACGCTGGCGGGCGGGTCGTCCACGAAGAGCGTGTCGAACACGGCCAGCTCGGCCGTCCGGCCGACGAACCGCTCCGCGTCGCGTGCGCGGAGCCGGTCCGCAATGGTCAAGGCCATTGGGCCGCAGGGTAGCCCCCGGGAGACCCGGCGGTCGGCGGGGTGGTCCGGCGCTCAACGGCGGTGGGCGACCTTCTTCTTGGCCTTGGCCTTCGGGAGCTTGCGCGTGAAGTGCCCCGCCTTGCCCAAGACGCCGGTGTGGGACGTGCCGGTGATTGTCACCTTGAGCGTCGTGCCGGCGCGCGGGGCGCGGATGCGCGTGCTCGACGCCTTCTTGACAATCCGCGTGAGATTCAGCCCGGTCGAGGTGCGGATGTCGACCTGCGTTTTGACGGCCAGCTTGTCGCGCGGCCAGCTCAGGATCAGCGCGGCGCCACTGCGGCGCAGCGTGAGCTTGCGAGCGGCGGCGGGGCGCGGCGGCGAGGGCGCCGTGTAGGTGCCGAGCTTGCGACGGTCGCTGACGAAGCCGTCGATGTTGGTGATGATCACCTGGACGTCGCGCCTGCCCGCGGCGCCCTCGCCGGGGGTGAAGGACAGGGTGCCGGTGCCGTCCTTGGTGACGCGGCCGATGATGCTGCCCGCCGCGGCCCCGACCTCGGCGAAGTCGACGTGCTGGCCGGCGGCCAGGCCGCTGACCTTGTACTTCAGGCTGCGGCGCGGACCGGAGCCGCTGACCGCGCCGGTGATCTTGGCCGGGACGGTGCCGTTGGCCTGGAGCGCCTCGACCAGGCGAGAGGAGTCAGGCGCGACCTCGACCGTCCAGCGACCGCCCGACGGCTTGGCGATGACGACCTCGGTGATGCCCGTCGTCGGGTTCTTCAGCGCGGCGACGCCGGGCGTCTGGACCGGCGCGTTGCCGATGCCGGTGTCGATCGTCTCGCCCTTCGGCCCGTGGAGGATCACGTGCGGCGGGGCGCCGGCTCCCTTGAAGCCCATGACCGTGCCCGGCAGGCCGGCGGGGATGTCGATGGCGTCGGGTGTGGCCTGGGCGGCGCGGGCGGTCGGCGCGCTCTTGCCGGTGTAACGGACCAGCGTGGCCTCATTGCCGCGGCCGGTGGTCGGAAGCACGCGCACGCGCGCCGTCTGGGCCTTCATCCCGTGGACGGGCGGCCCGATGACGAGGTCGCCCGACAGCGCGTGCTGGATGACCACCTTGTAGTCATTGACATCACAACCGAAGAAGTACAACTTTGGTCCGTGGCCCCACTTGGCGCCGCCACCCGGGTGCCAGTCGCCAAAGACCGTGTCGATCGTGAGGCAGCCGACGATGCCCTTGTTGGAGGCCAGCAGCTCGGCCCCGGCGGTGAAGTCCAGCGGGACGACCGTGATCCGCGCCCACGCCTGGGCGTTGAACTGCTGCTTGAAGTACTCGAAGTCGAGGCCGAGGTCCCAGCCGATCCAGGGGTCGCTGGTCGGGTAGCCACCCTTGACCGCGGCGTTGACGTGGACGTAGCCCTCGGTGGTGATCTCGGCGTCGATCGTCGCCTTGATGAGCTCGATCAGCGTGCCCTCGCCGTGGAAGAACAGGACGTTCGGAAGTGGGTTCGGGTAGCGGGCGAAGCCGAAGCCGAAGCGCGCCTCGACGAGCTTGGCGACGCTGAGGCCGATCGAGCCGCAGAGCGCGAAGGTCGGCGTCTTGTAGTCCTTGAACAGCTGGTGGAACAGGATCTGGTTGGGCCCGTCGTGGGCCAGGATGTAGTCCTTGTAACCGGGCAGGAGCTTGTCGAGCAGATCCCAGGAGGCGTACGGCGTGACGTCCTCGAGGCCGACGTGCTTGACGCAGTTCTCGTTGGCCGTGACCTTGGGGCCGAAATCGATCGTCAGGCCGACGTGGGTGATCAGCAGCGGGCCGACCGTGATCGCGCCGTCGAACTGCAGGTCCACCATCTTGACCTTGCCCTTGGCGAGCTCGAGCTTGCCGGTGAGCGTGGTCGGCACCGGGACCGCCATGCTCGCCTTGGCCGAGATCGCCCAGTTGCCGTCGCCCTTGTAGGTGATGGTGACCGGGCCGAGGGTGATGACGCCGAGCGGGATCTCGTCCACGGTGTAGGAGAACGGGGCGAGGTCGGCGGCGCTGGCTGCCGGGCCGAACGTGGCGTGCATCGGCGCGCTTGGCGTCTTGCCCAGCAGCTCGGGCGGCGTGCCGGGGAGGATGTCGAGCGTCGAGGTGCCGTTGCTTGCGAGCGTGGGCTCACCGGCAACCTTCAGCGGGAGGCCGCCGATGCCGGCGTTGGCGTCGAGCTTGAAGCCGCCGATCGTGTCGCCCTTGAGATCCCAGACGATCTTGCCGTCGATGAAGGCGAAGTCGGTGTTCTTGTAGGTGCCGGTGACCTTGACGTTGGCGGCCGTCAGCGTCGCCTGCGTCGTCTCGCCCGGGGCGGACGTGTTCTTGTTCGGCACGGCGACGAGCTTGCGCTTCCAGGTCAGGACGGCCTTGGACGTCAGGAGGGTGTCGACCTCCAGGCCGTTGAGGCGGAAGTGGCCGTCGGTGGTGTAGGTGACGGTGCGGATGCCGTCCTTGTCGACGGTGACGGCGTGAAAGCAGCCGGCCCCGGCCTGCGCCGTGCCCTGCGTGATGAAGACCGCCTTCTCGATCTTGATCGCCGGGTTCTCGACGCAGGGGCCCTCGCCGACCTTCAAGTTGTCGGCGTTGGTGGCGGAGAGGCCCTCGTCGTCGGTCACGCGGACGCTCAGCAGGTGCTGGCCGGCGGTGTCGTACTTGGTGGTGACGTGCGGGTCGGCGCCGGTGCTGGTCTCATAGCTGCCGTTGCCGTCGAGGTCCCAGGCGTAAGAGGCAACCGCGCCGTCGGAGTCCCCGGCAAAGGCGTTCAAGGTGAAGGCCTTGCCGGCCTGGGGCTGCGTCGGCGGCTCGATGATGGCGACGCCGGGCGCGTGGTTGGCGGCGACGGTGAGCGCGGCGCCGGTCGTCGCGGTCAGGTTGTCGTCGTCGGTGACCTTGAGCAGGACGGTCTGCGTGCCGGGGTTGTTGTAGGTGGTGGTGACGGTCGGGCCGTTGTGGTCGGTCTGGCCGTCGCCGTCGAGGTCCCAGGCGTAGGTGGTGATGGCACCATCGGGGTCCTGCGATGCCGTCGCGTCGAAGGTGACGAGTTGGCCCGGACGGATCGGGCGGTCGGGGCGCGTGTGGTCGTAGGTGGTGGTGAACGCGGGGCTCGGCGGCGTGGAGGTGCCGCCGATGCGGGCAAGGAAACCGGTGTCGCGCGGGGTGTTGGTGACACGGCCGGCGATCAGCGCGGTGGTCGCGCCGCCGGGCGTGAGCGCGATCGCGTAGGCCTCGTCGTCGCCATCGTCGCCGATCGTGATGTTGGTGGCGTTGGTGGTCGGCGTGTGGCCGGGCTTCAGCGCGGTGTCGGGCGTGCCGTCGGCGTGGAAACCGGCGATGGCGACCTGCTGGGTCGAGCCGACCGTCATCCGCCCGGCCAGCGTGAGGGCGCCGTCGGTGGGCGAGACGGCGAGGTCCGCGACATCGGTGATGTGCGAGGGGCTGACGTCCTGGGTGGCGGTGCCCGCGGTGCCGAAGCTCGGGTCCAACGCACCGTTAGGGGTGAGACGCGCGAGGCCGAGGAGGTGGTTGGCGCCGGCACCGGTGACCGTGGCGGCGACGGTCGCGTGGCCGTCGGCGGAGAGGTGGATCCGCCGGCCTTCCACGTCGTAGGTCGCCGGCGACGCGCCGTTGAGGTTGGTGGTGACGTAGCCGGAGGTGCCGCCGGTGCCGTAGGCCGAGTTGAGGACACCGGCCGCGCTGTAGCGGGTGAGGACGAGTTGGCCCTTGATGGAGGCGCCGCCGGTCGCGCGCCAGCCGGTGAGGACGAGGCGGTCGGAGGCGTCGATGGCGACGTCGTCGAGGCGCGTCGCAGCGCCACCGATGGTGACGGGGATCTGGCCGCCGCCGGCGAAGGTGCCGTCCGTCGCGCCGTCGGCGGTCAGCCGCGCGACGACGCCGGCGCTGCTGGTGATGGGGTGCGTGCCGACGAGGATGATCGCGCCGGTCGACTGCAGTGCCATGTGGCCGAGGCGGACGCCGCCGGCCGCTGTCGTGACCGTCGCGATGCCGTTGGTGCCGAAGCTGGGGTCGAGGTGGCCGTTGGCGGCGAGGCGCGCGACGACGATGCCGGGCGACGTGCCGGCGGTGGCGGTGAGCGCGGTGGCGGCGACGAGGATGCGGCCGTCTGCGAGCACCAGGACGTCGGTCGGGATGACAGCGCCTTGGCCGCCACCGAAGGCGATCGTGCCGGGGATCGGCTGGTCGGCGGCGAAGCTGGTGTCGGGGGCGCCGTCGGCGGTGCGCTTGGTGACGGCCGTGCGGTCGTTGCCGACTTCCCCGGCCGCGAGGAACGATCCATCGGGGTAGACGTGCAGCGCCGCCCACCGGCCACCGGCGGCGTCGCCCGTGGTGATGGCGCCGCCGCTGCCGGTCGGACCGAAGCTCGGATCGAGGTCGAGCGGACCGGCCGCCGCCGTCGCGGTGGTGGCGATCAGGGTGGCGAGGGCGAGGAGAGCGGTGACGACGAGACGGCGGGGAGAGGGCATCGTCTCCACCATGGACGCGCGAGGGGGTGGAGACCGTCTCGGATGTGTCTCAGGCTGCGGTGGTGCTCGCGCAGAGCTCCGTGCGGTGGTAGCTCAGTAGATCTGACCACGTAAGCAGCTGCCAAAAGCGACTGTCACGGCCGGGCTGGAGCCCGTCGACTCGGATGTGGCCAACCACTCGAACGTCTGATCGGCACGGACAACCTGCGACGGATCGGGATGGCCGAGTTGTAGGTCTTCCCCAAACTGAACCGACCAGCCCGCATTGGCCTCATCAACGAGCTCGCACGGGAGCTCGTCGAGGCGACGCTACCGACCGTTGAGAGCCACGTGCCGACTGGCGCGGTCGCATTGAACGACCTAGTCGTCGCCCGCGCCCGCAACGTCATTCACCTGCCAGCAAGGTCCAGCTCGAAAGGTCATGCGCGATGGTCGGCGCACAGGTCCGAGGCTTGACGGAGAGACGTCGTTGGGGTGCACACAGGCCCGGTGATGCGCACTCATTGGGGGCGCTGGTGGTTGCCATGGCGGCGTGCAACGGTGCATATCGGTGTAGAGGGGCGCCGCCGCGTCAGACCGCGCTTGCCAATAGGCTCCGCCGATGCCAGCACCGTTTCAGTCGGTGCGGCTGACAGCTGATGGCTCGCCTCGAAGACCTCATCGCCAACGTCCCGGACGATGCGCTGCGCGTGGCGCTGGCACACGAGGTGCGAGCGCTCAAGCAGCGGCTCGACTTCGGGCTCGTCTTCGAGCGGCACCTTCCAGAGAACGTCGTGCTGCCGTCCACTGCTGGCGTCCAGAAGGGCGACCAGGTCCGCTTCCGCGATAAGGGGGACGACCAGGAGGAGCTGCGGGTCATCGGCCAGTCTGGGGAGAAGGTCGTTTACGTCGATGAAACTGGCGAGGAGCACGAGGCCGACATCGGCGACCTGTTCGTCGTCAAGACCTTCGGCGAGAGCGTATATCCGACCTTGACGCCGCTCGGTGCCGCCGAGCGCGGCGGCGACCGGCCATACCACTCGGTCATCAACGGCGAGAACTACCACTCGCTCCAGGTCCTCCTCCACTGCTGGGAGAATCGCGTCGACCTCATCTACATCGACCCGCCGTACAACACCGGCGACCCGGACTGGAAGTACAACAACCGCTTCGTCGACAAGAACGACCGCTACCGAAGTTCCAAATGGCTGTCCTTCATGGAGAAGCGTCTGAAGCTGGCCAAGCGGCTGCTCAACAAAGAAGGCGTGCTGGTCGTCACCATCGACGAGCACGAGGTCCATCACCTCGGCGTCCTGCTGGAGCAGCTGTTCTCCGACTATGAGCGCCAGATGGTGACCATCGTCAATAATCCGAAGGGCGTCACGCGCCCGCAGGGCGGCCTGTCTCGCGTGGAGGAGTACGCGATGGTCTGCTTCCCCGCGGGTTCGGTGATGGAGGGACGCGGCGACGACCTCCTCACCCCGCTGAAGACGAAGGGCGAGGAGGATCTAATGCTCGCGGGCAAGCCTCCGCGCTGGCAGGGCTTGCTCCACTCCGGCGAGGACCACCGCCGTCAGGACCGCCCGAGCATGTTCTATCCCGTCTTCATTGATCCCGATCGGGGCGCGGTCGTGGGCGCGGGCGGCCCCCTGCTGCCCGAGGACGAAAATTCGGCGCCGCAGACATGGCCAGTGCCCAACCTCGACGCGAAGGTGGAGGGGCACGTGGCTGTCTGGCCTGTTCGCAAGGACGGCACCTGGGGACGCTGGTACATCGGACCGGACACGCTGCGGAACTTCGCCACGAAGGGTTACGTGCGACTCGGCGGCTATGACAAGCAGCGCAAGACGTGGGCGATGCAGTACCTCTACAAGTCGCTGCGCGAGCAGGTAGCCGACGGGCGCATCGAGGTCGTCGCGTACGACGAAACCCGCAACGTCGTCGAGCTGCGCTATGCGTCCGAGCCAACCCGCCGCATCAAGACGGTTTGGCATCGCAGCCGCCACGATGCGGGCGCCTACGGTTCCGACCTGCTCGGCCAGTTCCTAGGTGGGCGTCACTTCGACTTCCCGAAATCGGTGTATGCCGTGCGCGACACGCTCGCGGCCGTCGTCGGCCAGAAGAAGGACGCGCGCATCATCGACTTCTTCGCCGGGAGTGGCACAACACTTCACGCGACGCTGCTCCTCAACGCCGAAGACGACGGGCGGCGTCAGTGCCTGCTGGTGACCAATAACGAGGTCGAGGCCAAGCGGGCACGGGAGCTGGTCAAGGCCGGCCATTACCCCGGCTCGCCTGAGTACGAGGCTGAGGGCATCTTTGAGAACGTGACGCGGCCTCGCCTTGAGGCCGCCGTCAAGGGCACGCGGGCCGACGACACCCCCGTTCCCGGTACTTACCTCGACGGGCGGTCGCACGACACGGGCTTCGAGGAAAACGTCGAGTTCTTCCGCCTCGACTATCTCAACCCCGACGACATCGAGCTCGGACGTGCGTTCGCTGCCATCCATCCCCTGCTGTGGCTCATCGCCGGCGGTCGTGCGGGGCGCACCGCCGTGGACCCCCAGAAGCCATGGGCAGTTGTGCCCGACGCTGGCTACGCTGTGCTATTCGAAGCGCTCCTGGTCCGTGACTTCATCGCCAAACTCACCAAGACCGACGGGGTCGAGCATCTGTTTTTCGTGACCGACTCCGAGGACGCATACGCGGAGATGGCGGAGGCCGCGGGCCCCGGCTACGTGACCCACATGCTCTACCGCGATTACCTGCGCAACTTCCGAATCCGGGCTGTGCCGAGCTCGTGAAGCTGACCTTAAAGGACTTCCAAGAGGAGGCGGTGCTGCGCCTCCGTCAGCTCGCTGACAAGGCAAGCAGCGACGTCGAGGACTATGGGCCGCAATCCCTCGTGCTCTCGGCCCCCACGGGCTCAGGCAAGACAGTCATGGCCGCCGCGCTCATGGAACTCATCGTGGAAGGAGATGGGGACCACGACCCGGACCCCGACGCGGCGTTCCTGTGGATTACCGACCAGCCGGAGCTCAACGTGCAAACGCGCCGCAAGTTCGAGACGAGCTCGACGACGTTCAAGGGCTACCAGCTGGTCACCATCGACGCCGGCTTCCATGCGGAGACCTTCGACGCCGGCAACCTCTACTTCCTGAACACTGGCAAGCTCCGGCGCGGGGCCAACCTCGTTCAGCGAGGCGAGCACCGGACCTACACCATATGGGACACCATCGCGAACACCGCGGCCCAGCGCCCGAGGAGCTTCTGGGTCATCCTCGACGAGGCCCACAAAGGCATGGCGGAGAGCGCCGATGAGCGCGACACGGCCCGCACCATCGTTCAGAAGTTCATCAAGGGCTCCGAGGGCGAGATACCGCTGATGCCGCTCATCCTCGGCATCAGCGCGACACCTGAGCGCTTCACAAATCTGCTCGCCGGAACGGAGCGCACCAACCTGCCGGTTGTGAATGTAGACCCGGAGGCAGTTCGCGCGTCGGGTCTACTCAAGAGCGCCATCACTCTCTATCACCCTGGCGAGAAACAGCACGCGGACTTCTCGCTGCTGAGGACCTCCGCAGAGCAGCTCAAGCGCTACTCCGAGGAGTGGGAGGAATACTCCGGCAAGGAACAGGCACCGTCAGTACAACCGGTACTCGTCGTACAGGTCGAGGACGCGGGCGCCAACAGCGTCACGAAGACGAACCTGTCGGAATGCCTCCAGCTGGCTGAGGATGTGCTCGGACCGCTGAGCGATGCGGGGGTGGGGCACGCTTTCCAGGAGGGCACGCCGGTGCTGGCCGGGGACCGCCGCATCCGCTACGTGGCGCCGGCCGACATCCAGGAAGACACCGACTTGCGTGTCGTGTTCTTCAAGCGCGCGCTCACCACCGGCTGGGACTGCCCGCGCGCCGAGGTGATGATGAGCTTCCGAAAGGCCGTCGACGAGACCCACATCGCCCAGTTGGTCGGGCGCATGGTCCGGACCCCACTGGCGCGGACGGTCAGCGGGTCGGACTTCCTGAACTCGGTGTGCTTGTACCTGCCTTACTACGACGAGGATGCGCTGGAGTCGGTCATCAAGTACCTGACCGAACCAGACCCGGACGTCAGCTTCGGCATCAAGGTCCAGCGCGGGGAGAACCTTGTTGAGCTCAAGCGCAACGATGCAGTCGCCGAGGCGTTCGCGGCAGCCGAGACGCTCCCGAACTGCCGCGTCGAGAAGGTCTCCAAGCAGAGCAACATCCGCCGGTTGCTGAAGCTCGGCCGGCTACTCGCCTGGGACAAGCTCGACGAGGACGCCGGGGCGATGTACACCGACGAGCTGGTGGCGACGCTGGTAACAGAACGGCAGAAGGTCGCCAACTCTGAGGAGTTCGCAGAACGCTTGGCCGACGCGGAGAACATCGACGTCCGGGTGGTCACCATCGCCTACGGCACCACCGAGACGCAATCGGTGGCCAGCGCTCAGATTCCGGCCGTCGCGGCGAACATCGAGCACGCGTTTGCCGAGGCCGGCCGCAAACTTGGAGGTGGTCTGAACACCGCCTACTTGAAGGCGCGCGCAGCGGCCAACGATGCTCCACCCGTGGGTGGCATCAAGCTAGAACTGTACGCCCTACTCCAGGACTTCGACGTCGTCAAGGCTACCGAGCGCCGAGCCGCCGAGCTGCTCAAGCACGAGCTGGAAAAGTTCAAGGTTGCCATTCGCGACCTGCCCGACGAGCGTCGCCAGCGCTACGCCCACATCCGACGCCAGGCGGCCAAGCCCGAAGCCGAACCGTGGGAGCTCCCGCCGGCCATTGACGGCGACAAGGACGGCAACACCAAGCTCGACCGCCACATGTACGTCAAGGAGGACGGCACCCACGCCTGCTCGCTCAACGACTGGGAGAAAGCAGCGCTCAAGGACGCCCTAGACGACAACAACGCGGTGGCGTGGCTGCGCAATGACCCACGCAAGCCGTGGTCCTTCACGGTGCCGTATGAAGCCGGCAACGAGTACAAGCCGATGTACCCTGACTTCCTCGTGTTCCGCCGCCAGGGCGATGGACTTGTCTGCGACATCCTCGAACCGCATGCCCTGGCGTACTCCGACAGCGTCGCCAAGGCGAGGGGACTCGCGCGCTTCGCCAACGACCACGGCGACCAGTTCGGCCGTATCCGCCTCATCACGAAGGTCGGCGGCACTTACAAGACGCTACGCCTCGACGACATCGAGGTCCGTGACAAGGTTGGGGAAGTGGCCACCAAGGACCATCTCCAGCAGCTTTTCGAGTCGAGTTGACCTGCCGCTGCGTTTAAGGCGCCACGCTGCGCGAGAGGTCTCCGCAGAAGCTGGACGAGGAACCCGAGCCCGGCGCAGTCCTGTCTCCCTTCTAGGGTCTCAGCGATGAGCACGAGCGACATTGGCGAGAGCCTGGTCGGCGCGTACATGCGCTACGTGGAGGGCTGCCCCATTGTCCTCTACAACAGCTTCCTCGTAGACCAGCAGGGCGAGGTCGACGTGGTCGCCCTCAAACCGAGCCAGCCGGGCAGCACGCGCGAGGTATTCCTCTGCGAGGCGACGACGCATATCCAGGGGTTCAACACTAAGACGACGCTCCGGCTTCGCGACAAGCTGGCACGGCTGCGGGAGTTCGCCGCGGTCACGTTCCCCGATGAGCAACACCGGTATCAATGGTGGAGCCCAGTCGTGGCCAAGGGTGCCACGACGACCATGTTCGACGAGCTCTGCACCGAGTGGAACGGCGAGGGGCGCTCGCTGGAGTTCGTCATCAACGAGGAGTACACGCGCCGCCTCGGCGAGCTCGTCGAGTACGCCCGCCAGAGCCCGTCAGCTACGAGCGAGCCGGCCTACCGCATGCTGCAGATACTCACGCGGCTGCGTGGGGAGAAGCCCAAGCTGTGAGCGCCGAGGCCGACTTCGCGACCGACCTAGTTGAGCGCGTTGTCGCCGCGCTCAGGACGGCACGGCCGCTGTTTCACTCAGAGGCCGACTTCCAGCACGCGTTCGCCTGGGAGGCTCACCGCGCGCACCCGGACGCGCATATCCGCCTCGAACGCCGCCGATCCGCCGAGAGCAACGAGCGACTCGACCTCCTGCTCACCGTCGGCAAGACCGCGGTTGCCGTGGAGCTGAAGTACCCGGTCGCCCGGCTCGACGCCGAGCTTGATGGTGAGCCGTTCATTCTGCGGACTCAGGGCGCTGAAGACCGGATGCGCTTCAACTACATCTGGGACCTCGTCCGCCTGGAGCGCCTGGTGACCGCCGGCACCGCCGACGTCGGAGCTGCGGTCCTCTTGACGAACGTCTCGCAGCTCTGGGGTCCGCGCGTGGGCGGCCCGGCCGCCGACACGGAGTTCAGCTTTCACGAAGGCGTCGAGCTCGCCGGCAGGCTCGGGTGGGGCAGCAGCGCGACATGGTGGCAGAACACAAAGCCGCCGTTGCCCGAGGCGGTCGAGCTGACCGGCCGCTATCACATGCGGTGGCGGCCGTACTCGACGGTCAGCGGCGTTGGTCGTGCAGAATTCCGCTGGCTCTATACGACGGTGACCGCCGCCCCGTGACGCCTCGCTCACTCATACGCCGCCGGCCACACGCCAGCTCGACGCCTGCCTGCAAGCCGGGGCGCGCGAGTTGCCAAATTGGGTAAAGGCCCGGCGAGCCTCACCGTTCCGCTGCCCTCCGCTAAGCTCCCGCAGCGACATAATCCGAGATCGTCGGCGCCGGATCGGAACTACGCGTCGACCGCGACGCCGCACATGCCGACCTCGAAGCGCTCGGACCCGACGAGGTCGCCAACGACCAGGCCGACATCGCCGCCAGGCTCGCGCGACTGCCCCGACCTCGGCAAGCAGTTGCGCAAGGCGCCGCCAGCGATCCAGCGCCAGACCTTCGAGGCCTTCGGACTCCGGATCGAGTACGACAAGTCGACCGGCAGCATCGAGATCAGCGCCTCGATCACCGAGGCCATCGCCAGCGCCTTCGAGAACACGAAAGGCCTCCAAAAGGAGGCCTTCAACGCGAGTGGCGGCGACTTGCTCGTCACCGCCGGCGACATAGCGGGGGCAGGATTCGAACCTGCGACCTTCGGGTTATGAGCGAGCTGTTATAGGCCTTGAAAGGCTAGTAGCCCGCTCTGGCGCGGCGGGTGTGGTCTCACGAGAGAGGAGATCTCGTCATGTCGAGACCACGATCGAGCCGTGAAGTGAGCAGGTGTCGCGAGGGGTGTTGGGCGCCCTCGTCGACTGAGGAGCACCATGTCTGATCAGCCCAACCGATACGAGTCCGAATCGTCGGCGATGAAGAAGCTGATGACCGCGCAGCAGGTCGCCGAGCTGTTGGAGGTCGACCCGAGCTGGGTCTACGCCGAGACGCGCGCCGGCCGTTTCCCCCACGTCCGCCTCGGCCGGTACCGCCGCTTTCGGACGAGCGCCGTCGAGCGGTGGATCGAGGACCACGAGCGGGGGCCGGCGCGATGAGTGCCGGCCCCCGCCGGGCCCACGGCACCGGCTCGCTGGAGACGCGGACCGACAAGTACGGCCGGGAGATCTACTACGGCCGGTTCTACGTCGCGGGGCGTCAGGTCAAGCGCAAGCTCGGTGTGAAGCGCCGCGTGGGCGAGTCCACCGGCTTGACGAAGACCGGTGCCGAGCGCGCGTTGCAGAAGCTCATCGACGCCGAGGTCCGCGTCGTCCCGATGGGTGAGCGCATCGACCTGAAGACCGCCGGGGAGCGCTATCTCGTCCACCTCGACCAGGTCATGCACCGCCGACCGACCACGCTCCAGGACTACACCATCATGTTGCACAAGCACCTCGCCCCGTTCTTCTCCGGGCGATCGCTGCAACGCATCGACACCCAGCTCGTCGCCGACTACCTCATCGCCAAGCAGCGCGAGGGTCTGAAGAGCAAGACGGTCGGCAAGCAGCTCACGTTCCTGCACGGCATCTTCCGACACGCGATGAAGAAGGGCTGGGCGACCGCCAATCCGGTCGCCGCCGTCGACCGGCCGCGCGAGCCCGAGAGCGACCCGGACATCCGCTTCCTCACCCACGAGGAACTCGAAGCCCTGCTACGCGCGGTCGACCATCCCGAGTTCAGTCAAGTCGACTACCCACTCTTCCTCGTCGCCGCCACGTGCGGGCTGCGGCAGGGCGAGTTGGTGGCCTTGCGCTGGCGCGACATCGACTGGACCGCAGGCGTCATCCGAGTCCGCCGCAACTACACCCGAGGACACTGGGGTGCACCCAAGTCACGCCGCTCCAGCCGCGCCGTGCCGATGATCGCGCGGACCGCCGGAGCGCTGGACCGTCTCTTCAAGTCATCGCAGTTCCAGGCCGACGACGACCTGGTCTTTGCTCACCCGGAGTTGGGGTCCGTCCTTGACGCATCGAAGCTGCGCAAGCGCTTCAAGAAGGCGTTGGCGTCGGCTGGTGTGCGGCCCGTGCGCTTCCACGACCTGCGCCACACGTTCGGCACCCAGGCCGCCGCGTCAGGCGTGCCGCTGCGGACGCGGCAGGAGTGGATGGGTCATCGGGACTACAAGACCACGCTGATCTACGCCGACTACGCGCCGAGCGCGGAGGAGCGGCAGATGATGGAGCGGGCGTTCGCGAGGGCCCCGATCCCCGACTTCAACGAAGACCGGGTTTAACTTGATGGTTGACCCCACGCCTGACATCCGAGAGGTCGCATGGTCGCGATGCGCCGCACCATCTTCTAAAGCCCCGCGGCGACGAGACTTTGCCATTGGACAAGTAGCGGGCCCGCCGAAGCTCGCGGGCGGGACTGAACGGGACTCTTGAAGCCCTGGAGGAAGCGCGGCATCTCGGCGGCTCCAGATCCGCGAGCAGACTGCTGTCTTGCAGCCCCGGTGTGCTTGCCATGCAGAAGGTAGAGAGTTCGAGTCTCTTCAGCCGCTTACCCGGAAGCCTGCAAATCGCCGGGCTTCCGGGCTTCCGGGCTTCCGGCGTTTAAGGGCGAGGCGTGCAGGGTGCATGTCCCGGAATGGGGTCCCGAAAGGTGGGAGAGATTCCGGGAGACAATGGGGATATCGGCCCCCTAGCGTCGTGCGCTGCATGAAGCCGCCCCTCCCTTCAGGCGGAAGGAGAAGCGGCAGCAAGAACCTGCGCGCTGCCCGAGATCGGACTGGGCGCAGAGTCGATCGCCTCGGCCGCCGTCGCCTGCGCTTGTCTGAGCTGGCGTTCGAAGGTGCGGTGGCGCCACGCCGGCCGTTGACGACGAGCCGGTTACGAGCCGCCCTTACCGGGTCCGCCGACCAGCATCTGAATCGCTCCGCTCATCGACTCGCCGTTAATCGGTCTGGCACCACGTGATCAACGTGAAGAAGACACCAGTCGCACAGATCGTGAGCCACGGTCGACGAAACCATCGGCGGCGCGCTTAGAGGCTCAACTTCATCCCCTTCTTGCAGCGCACGGACGAGTTTCGCCACCGTAGTAGCGTCTCTCGACTCGGCAAGCCCGCGAGCACCGGGCAGCGCGCAATTGAGCGCCGCTAGTGCATGGCCGTACATAACTGCCTCGCCTACGTCACTCGCAGCCAGCGACCGCTTTCCGATGAGGCTGTCCAACATCCCCGACGTCGTCCAGTCGCCAGCACCCGCTGCGTCGACCACGTCGACTGCGAACACCCCTACGTGATGCCAGCGACCCGTTCCTAACCGGAAGCGCGCACCAGCCGCTCCCTGGGTGATGATGCGTAGTTGACCGTCTTGGCCGCTCTCATAGTGCTCGACCAATTCGGGACCATGTTCGTGGCTCCCCTTGACGATCGTCGCAGCGCGCATCGCACGCTGAATCAGCGTGGCGTTCGCAGGTGTCGACGGCTCGAAAACAACGGTCGTCCCTCGCGCTGCGTAACGCTCGGCTAGCAGCACGGTCCCAGGATTGGCCCGATCGAAGAAGTAGACGTCCGGATTCGGCACCGCCGCGACGATCGGCTCAACCTGATCGAGGCGGAGAGGTCTACTTCGCGGCAGCGGTTGCCCGCAACGTGGACACGTAAATCGATAACGGTGTTCGCCGCGCCTGATCTCATGCACTAGCCGGTTCGTCGCCGCACCAGCGTCGACCTGCAGCAACGAGGTGTCGACTCCAGCGCCTCTTAGGTCACTTACGAGCGCCTGGCCGGCGACATCGTCGCCCAGCCGCCCAGCCGGCTTGGTGTGCCATCCGAGGAAAGCCAACATAGCCGCGACGTTCCCGGCGGTCCCTCCTGCGCGCCGCCACGTGGCAGTTCCGTCGTCGATCACGTCGAGCGGCATATAGCCGGCGCTGACAAGGACGCGCGAATCACCCATACGGATCCCCAGTCAACCAGAGGTCGACGACAAAGTCGTGCTGCTCGAGTCCCGGAAGCGCCGCGACGTCCCTGATCCCGTACCTGCTGGGGCTTGCGTGACGCACTTCGAGTCGTTGTTCGAACGCCGTGAGAAGCACGCCGACCGAGAGTAGCTTCGATGCGTGGGCGGAAAGGACCATCTTTGTGTCGCCCACAAGGGGCTTCAGCGCCTCCCGGTAGTCCGCGTTTAGCTTGCTTACGGTCGCGTAGAGATCGTAGGGGTTCGACTCATGCGCGTAAATGATGTTGCGCAGCTCAACTCGCTCGGTCTCGATCAACCAAGTTCGATACTCCTTGAGCAGATCGTCGGCTCGGCGCGGGTTCGCCGCCGGAAACGGCAACACCGGACAAATCTCGGCGGCTCGCAGGTCTTCGTACAGAATCTCGAGGCGCGCGGCCTCGCCTTCTCCTAGGACCGGTACCCAAATACGTGTTGCGGCGTTGTCCTCTTCGATATCGGCGAAACCTGGCAGCGCGCGAGGCGCTTCCGCCCCCTCACCTACAACCAGCTGGTCGACGCGAGGATTGTCGGTCGCGACGACATGCAGCTGGCGCGCAGCTTTGTTGCTGTCTGAGAGCTCTATCAAGCCGCGGATCAGCGGGAAGTACACAGCGCGGGGCATAGCCGACACATCCACGACGATTTCGTCGTAGTCGACGATGCCATGAGCGGCCAGGATTGACCGCGCGATCGACATTCCGCTCATCTGGACGGGATCGTGGTCAATGATGTTCGCTCCGGCCTTGGCCGCCGCCGCTTCGACGCGCGTCCGATTGGCGCGAGCGAGATCGGAGGTCTCAGGCAAAGTCGGCATCGGCAACTCGCATCGCAGAATGTCCACCGGGACCTGAGCTGCCTGACTGATGACCTCGTAGGCAACTGCTGTTCTCGGATCGAACCCGGCCCCCACGATCACCAACGCTCTTCCAATCTGGCGGTCGCGCCACAACGCGGCGACTTCGTCGGATCCGCGGGCCGAGTATCCGGATGCCCAGCGAAGTCTCATAGCGGAAGCTTCTCCTGCAGTACGGGGGCCACCAACTCTTCCTCGGCTGGACGGTCGAGCGTCATCCATCGGCAGAGCTCCTCGACCGGCCGTTCGCGCAGGCCGCCGTAACCGAGTGGCAGCCCGAACCGTACACACAGCAATCGGTTTAGGTAAAGGACCATCCAACGATCGCCCTTTACCGAGTAGTCGAGCTCAGTGCGCAGAAGATTGTGGCCGACCGCGCCGGCGAGGGCGTGGTACAGATCATCCGCACCCTCGATGCTGGCTCTCCAAGCGGGGTCGATCAACCGCTGCCGATCACGCATCGAAATCGCAGTCGCTGTTGCGCCGGGCGGATACGGCGCTGTCGGCCGGTACGTGTCGCGCCGACATAGGCCCGCAATGTTGAGCAGCAGATGTTGGATCTCACGGCCTTTTGGCAGTCTTGGCGGGATGTCCCGCCAGAACTGGTCGCTCACGCGACGGACGATCCGGTCTTGGCGATAAGGCTCGATCGCGAGCGACCTGTTGAGGGTAATCCGCGTCAGAACCTCGTCGAACAGGGCTCCGTTCAGCACCAAGTGCTGATCGATGTTCTCCGTTGCCAGCTTTGTAAGCCGAGAGGTTCCGAAGTAAAACGGAAGGCCGAATTCATCCCGCAAGAAGAGCGCGGCCGCCTCGGCGAGATCGGCGTCCCAGCGGCCCCGCAAATCATCACGGGTCAGGGGTACGGTGAACAGCGTGTCCTGTTTGCGGCCAGCGTCGCGCCTGATCAGGATCTCGATGACGCGGCGCTCGACCGCACCCTGGTAGCCGCCTCGTGAGTGCGCCCACGAAATCCAATCCGCGTATCGCTCGTTGCCGGCGGCCAGGCCAGCTAGGCGATCGTTGAGTTCCTGGTTCGTCGCCTGTGTACGTGTATCGGTTTCTTCGATCTCATCATCGAGGAGCTCACTGAAGTCACGCTCCTCCTCGGCGGCGACATGCAACGTCTGCGCTGCACGCCGATCCGATATTTCGGCCAGCAAACGCTCGAAGCCTCGGGTCTTCCGGCCGGAGTGGCGCCGAGAGCCTCCCGGGCGAAGTCGCCGCGCCTCGGCCTCAATATGAACAACGGTGTAGGCACGGTCGATTTCGCCGTCGCCAATTAGTTCGTCGGCGCTGAGAGCTTGATAGCGCTCAGCGATCCAGCGATGAAGTTGCAGATCGCGGTCTGCGAGCGAGTCCAGCAAGCGCTTTCGGCGGTAGAGGCCGATGTCCTGAGCATCGTCAAACATGAGCAGCGGCCGTACGCCGAGGTCGATGCCGTCCACGCTGAACGACGCCCCGCTGAGCGCATGTATCGCGTACGGCACGTGGTGCCCATGGCCGGCAAGGTCGCGTGGCGATGGCGGGAGGACCGAATCCAGTTGAGCAAGGAGCTTTTGTTGGGCTTCCCGCGACCACGCGGCGAGGTTGATCGCCTCAGGACCACCGAGGTTTGCCAGGGCATCGGCGTTGCTGCTCGAAGGCTCCCACCGCACCGAGGCGAGATCGACGCCAGGGAGCGCGCTTTGAAGCGCATCAACGACAGCGCGCACGATCTTCGCATCCAAGAGGCGGAAGAACACGCGGGCCCGCGCGTCCTCTTCAAGATCCAGGTCGTCGATCAACGCGTAGTCGCGTTTGAGCGGCAGTCGCACTCCAAGTACAGCAGCCCTGTTGTCGTGGACGATCTCCAGCTCTGCCAGGCGCTCGTAGATGTGCTCGAAGTCGTTGGGATGGGTGACGACCTCGCGAAGGGCCTCCGCACTAAACATGCGAAGCAGCGAGGTCTTCCCGGCCCCGGGAGCGCTTTGGATTAGGGCTGGACGGTCCCAGGCATTGTCTGGAAGTAGATCAAGCGCACCCACGCCGAAGGTCTTCAAGAAGCGCCTTAGGCCCTGAGAGGACTCCTGCTCAGATGTCCGCGACCGGAACGGGTTTCGATGCGAGCTCATCGGCGGTCCGGATGGTGACGCTCATATCGCGGAAACAACGCCCGCCGATTGTCGCTGCCTTCTTGATCACGGGTATCCAGCCAAAGCAGGCAAACCGAGTTGTTTGGCGCGTTGTGCGACAAGACGACGGGCAGCGCGCACTCGGAGTAACCGATGGGGACTTCTCCCTTATCGCTGTCGATGCTTTTCGAGTCGAAGAAGTCGCGACAGAGCAGCTCCATCGCAGGGTCAGTCTCGGTCACACGAAGCGAATGCGGAAACAGCTGAACCGTATCGACCGTCCATCCGGTGGCTCCCATCTCGGTCAGGCACCCAGCAATCTGCTCTTGCGCCTGCTCACTGGCGCAATAGAGCACGACGGTCCCTGGCACGTCCGGCGCGACCAAGCCTTCTGCAGCGGCGACATCCAGCGCTTGTCTCAAGCCCGCGACCTTGCCTTCGAATTCGCCGGCCTTGT
Source organism: Baekduia sp. (assembly GCF_035996765.1). Taxonomy (NCBI): domain Bacteria; kingdom Bacillati; phylum Actinomycetota; class Thermoleophilia; order Solirubrobacterales; family Baekduiaceae; genus Baekduia; species Baekduia sp. The sequence continues at coordinate 23,091 of NZ_DASYJG010000001.1, read as the reverse complement.
CGGACTTGCGCAGCAACGTTTTCCCGCTGCCAGAGAAGTCGTCTACGAGAAACACGTGCTCAAATCTGTGGTCGCTGTCCTCTAGGACTTCGGCCTTCGCCATCTTCTCGACGAGCTTCTTGATCTGCTCCGCCGACGGTGCCGGCGTCTGCAGGAACTGCTCGTGTGAAAGGCCAGATGCTCTACGCAGGTGATCCAACCGTGCGCCGTCGGATGCACCTAGAACGAGGCTTCGACGGCGCAGGGTGACGAAATCCCGGTTCCCCTCAATCTCGGCGACTCTGTAGGCCGGAATCTCGTGCGCTTCAGCGACACGGCTGCGAAGCACGCGATCAATAATCGAGTTCGGCACTAGATCGACGAGATGACGCATCTCAGTCTCGGAGACGAACACCAGCCGCGCCATCACAAAATCCAGCGCAACGGTTCTACGAACCTCCGGAAACTGGTTGAGCCAGCCGGCCAGGTTCTCGATGAATTTGCTGCCAGGGCCGTAGTTGCCGTACTCGTCATACTTGGCCTCGGCAAGGGCCTGCAAATCCGGTACGTATTGTCGGAAGGAGTCGTCGTCCGTCCAGCCCATGACTTCGTTCAACAGCCGCTGTGCCAGTTCTGCTCTCATGAGAGACCGCCGACCCTAAACGCGAACCCGCTCCGGCGCTTCACCAGCGACCTGAGATACCGCACGAGGAGCCGTGGACCCGAGTCCGATCCGTCTCCTACGTACCAACAGCGGGTCGGATCGGCGGAGCAGCGCTCGACCGACACCGTCCACGGAGACGCTGCGAGCAGTTCGAAGTCGTTCCCGCCGACCTGTCCCTGGTCACCGACTGCCAGGATCTCGCCGTACGTCAGTGCCGTGAGGCGATCCCTCACCGCCACCTTGGTGGTTGACGCCGGGACAATGTCTAGAGAGTGGCCTGACCGCACGACCCTGACGGGTACCGGCGGATCCCGCGCCAAGACCTCCTGCACAACGGCCGCAAGCTTCGACGGATTGACACGTGCGCCGTCAGCTGGTTCGAGCGTGAGCTGCACACGTCGTGGCACTCGCCTGAGGGCCGCGGCAACAGGGAGCGTTTCAATCCGCGCCACTGCCTCCTCGATCAAACCATTCGGCTCAGTGAGGTCCTCAAGCTCGTCAGCAAGCGTCGTGAGATATCCGCCGTTATAAAGGCCGAGCTGGACCTTGCTCCAGTGCGCAGTGTCAATCACCTCACGCAAGTCTCGGTGGAGCGAAGGTCCACGGCCACTGGCGAAGCCAAGGGACAGCCCTTCACCTAGCAAACGATTCATCTGCTCTGCGATCAAAGGCTCCGGCGGGAAGAAGCGGCCCTCGGTTGTGCATACCGTTCCGTCGTAGTCCACTACTAGGCCGTGAAATCGGACCTCCGCAACGGACTTCTTCCAGGCGTCGAATGCGGTCTCGTAGCGGTTTCGCAGCTCGTCACCGATGAGCGCTCCCCCGGCGGCGTCGAGCTTACGGTCGACCGAACCATTCAAGACGTCAGGGATGCGCTTTCGCAGAGGGAGGCGGTACAGACGCCGACCGAACAGCGGCACTTTGGGACGCGCCATCGACACGTTCTGAGCGGCACCGAGCTTGCCGCTGGCGCGCAGGGACACCTGGAGCAACTCGAGCGCACTTGTGGGCCAAGCCGCCTGCGAGTTCCAGCGGACGATCGAGGCCTGGTCTGGCAACGCCTTCAGTGTCGCGTCCGCCAGGGGCCGGGACTCCTTGTCACTGAGCGCCACGATGGTCGTGCGGTCCAACGTTCGATCTAGTCCCGTGTGCCGCCCATGGGCAAAGTTTCGGTAGTCGGCGAGCTGGACGGCTGCCAACCCCAATTCCGAGACGCGAGTTTCTAGATCGGTCGCCACTGCGGCGAGGCTCGGCGGAAACAGCACTAGGAGGCGATCGACGGCAGTCGGCCACGGATCTGCTTCAGCCTCCGCGAGAGTTACCGGCAGCACCTCGCCGGCGTAGCCCCGGACCATCGCGCTCGCCATGCTCATGACGCTGTTGACGGCCAGAAAGCCCTCTCGGAGGGTCAGGGGCGGAAGCCCGATTACCTTGGCCTCTGGGAGCGCTACGTCGCTGGGATTGCGGTGCGTCATGACAACCGCAGGGCGCATCCCCGAACGGCCGAGACGACGCATAACCTCCAGCGCATCGGGGTGCTTAGCGCTGGACGTGAATAGCATCGCCCCGGAATCAGGCAACGCTGGGCGCGCCATGAGACCGAGTGGCGTCAACGCGGTCCCTGGCTGCAACGCGTATCGCTCATGAAGCTGTGCTGCGATGACGGCAACGCACAACATGCCTCCCGAGGCTGCGAACGCGGCAGGCCCAGAAGCGAGGCGGCCCAGGGCCGATCGGAGTTGCGCGGCATCCCACTCCCGTATGCCGGTGTAGGTCGCCTCAAGCGAGTCAAGCTCTTCCTCATACGTTGGCCGCACCTCTTGAGTATCGACCAGGCCTCGGCCGTTGTTGCTCGAGGGGTCGACGATCGGTGCCCACGCCTGCTCCGAGGCACGGAACCCCAGTTCCGCGAAGTCTCGGGGCCCGTTGCCACTCCGCACGGGATCCGCCGCACCAAGCTCGGCGCGGAAAGGCGCACCAAGAAGGAAAAACGGCATCAGGCGGTCCCGTCAACCCCGCTCCACGGCATCTCCCGAGCCGTGCCAGCGCGTGACGAAGAATCTGCTCTCCGCGCGGACCGCCAGCACTCGATTCGCGCAATCCGCCAGCGCACCAGTTCGGGCGGGCCTGAGGTCTAGCTGTTCGTCACGCGTCTCCAGCCGGTTTTACGATCGCCCTGCTCCTATGTCGCGCAGCCGCCTCTCGACTGCGCGCTCATCGCTCCGGAGCGGCACCGACGCCGTCTGTGTACTAGCCGCCCGGACAGGCACACACTTGCATTGGTAATGCAGCGTCGACGCGTGTACGTGCCCGAGGGGTCTTTGGCGACTTCATCGACTGAGGTGCATGGAAAGACGAAGCCGACGCAGATCCGTTCCCCCAACGCCGACGACGAGAGATCACCAGGCGCGGGTGAAGGTCAGCGACGACGTGTGGACCGACTTCCGGGCGGCCACCCGCAACAGCTCTGTCTCGATCGCGCTGGGCGACCTCGTCACGCGCGAGGTCGATCGTTATCGCGCCCACCGCGTGCGGGAGGGCTCGGCCGACGAGCAGCAGCTGCTGGAGGCGTTGGACCGCGCGCACGAGCTGCACGCCGAGCTGGCCGCGCTCGTCAAGCGGATCGAGCGAGGGCTCGATGTGCACGGCGCTCGGCCGCAGTAGCTCAGGTCGCGTCTCGCCGCCGGCGGTCACGCTCCACCATGGCCGCCGCCGCCCGATCAGCGACGACGTCCGGCAGAGAACGCACAGGTGGCGAGAACGCGGCCGCCAGCCCCTCTCCTTAGGAGGACACAAAATCAAGCGCCCCCGCGCGGAGGCAACCGCCGGGGGCATGGCCCAAAGGAGCAGGACTCCCATGAGCAAGAAAGACGCTACCCCGTCCCTGAGCCCCGACGCCGCGATCCCCGAGCATCTGCGAGCCAAGGTGCGCGTCGCAGCCGAGTGGCGCGTGGTCAACGCCTGCAAGACCGTGACCGTGCCGCAGAACATCGACGCCATCTGCAACGCCGTCCACGACCTCGACGGCTTCGACAGCGGCGACCTCCCCGCCGAGACGCTCATCCAACTCGGCAAAGAGGCCATCGACTGGTGGATGCCCGAAGCCCGCCCCCACACCACCGAGCAATGGCAAGAGCTGCTCGACGACCTCGACCTCATCCGCGAACTCGTCGCGATGATCGAGCACATGGCCGAGATGGCCGACAGATAGCCCACCGCCGCCCGCTCCCACCCGGATAGCGTTTCCACCACCAACTAAGTCCCAAAACGAGACCACGCCCGCCCGCGCCACCGTTCCGTTAAGCACGAAAACCCCCTGGCGAGAGGGGGTCTTCGTAGTAGCGGGGGCAGGATTCGAACCTGCGACCTTCGGGTTATGAGCCCGACGAGCTACCAGACTGCTCCACCCCGCGGCGGACGAAGAAGTGTAGCGGATCGGTCGTCTCCGAACGATGTCGGCGGGCTTACGCGCGGTCGCGCCCGCGGCGCAAACAGGTGACCGCCAGCCAGCGGCCAGGCGTGCCGGTCGGGGCTAGCGGAAAGGCCAGATCACCAGACAACGCCCACAGCGCCGCCGGCCGATCAGACACCACCCAGCCCGGCGGCCAACGCGTGATGTCAGCATCCTCCAACGTCCCCAACAGCGCGCGAACCACTTCCTCCAGGCCCGGCACCCGGATCGGCATGCGCTCGCGGTACCGCGCAACGCAATGGTCGCTCGGGACGATCTCGGGCGCTTCCGAATCCCCCGTGCGTGCCGTGCCCACGAACATTGCCGTGCAGCCTGGCAGGATCACAGCACCGATGGCCCACGTCTTCGTCTCCCGCGCACTGACCGGCGACGCGCTGCACCGACTCACCGCCGCCGGCCACGATGTCGACCTCTGGTCCGGCAACCTGCCGCCTCACCCCACCGAGCTCCGTGACCGCCTCGCCCACGCCGAAGGCCTCCTCGCGATGCTCACCGAGCGCGTCGACACCGCCCTCCTCGACGCCGCGCCCCAACTCAAGGTCATTGCCAACTACGCCGTCGGCTTCGACAACATCGACATCGAGGCCACCAACAAGCGCGGCATTCCCGTCGGCGTCACCCCCGACGTCCTCACCGACGCCACGGCCGACCTCGCCTTCGCCCTCCTGCTCGCTGCCGCGCGACGACTCGCACCAGCGGAGGCCGCCGTCCGCCAAGGCCGCTGGCGGACCTTCGAGCCCCAGGGCTGGCTCGGCGCCGACGTCCACGGCGCGACGCTCGTGATCGTCGGCGGCAGCGGCCGCATCGGCCAGGCGGTCGCGCGCCGAGCGCGAGGCTTCGACATGTCCATCATCTCGATCGGCCGCGACGACGACCTGCATCAAGCCCTTCAACAAGCCGACTTCGTCTCCCTCCACACGCCCCTCACATCCCTGACCCGTCACCTGATCGACGACGCAGCACTCAACGCGATCAAGCCCGGCGCGATCCTCGTCAACACCGGCCGCGGCGGACTGGTCGACCAAATAGCCCTCGCCGCCGCCCTCCGAGACGGCCGCCTCGCCGCCGCCGCGCTCGACGTCACCGACCCCGAGCCGCTGCCTGCCGACGACCCGCTGCTCTCCGCGCCCAACCTGCTCGTCGTTCCCCACATCGGGTCTGCCACCCACACCGCCCGCAACCGCATGGCGCACATGGCCGTCGACAACCTGCTCGCGGGCCTCGCCGGCGACCCGCTCCCCCACCCCGCGCCCGCACCGGCGCCCCCGAAGTAGCCTCGCCCGCACACATGCGCGTCGCCGTCGTCGACATCGGGACCAACTCGACCCGCCTGCTCATCGCAGACGTCAACGACCAACGGATAACCGAACTAGAGCGCCGCACCACCATCACCCGTCTCGGCCAGGGCGTCGACCACACCGGCGAGCTCCACCCCGAGGCCATCACACGCGTCTACGCCGCCCTCGACACCTACAAGAAGCTCATCGACGACAACAACGTCGACGCCACCACCGGCGTCCTCACCTCCGCCGTCCGCGACGCCCGCAACGGCGCGACCTTCACCGCCACCGTCAACGAGCGCTACGCCATCAACGCCAGGACGATCACCGGCGACGAGGAGGCCCAGCTCACCTACCTCGGCGCCACCAGCGACCGCACCGCCACCGACAACAAACCCCGCGTCGTCATCGACGTCGGCGGCGGCTCGACCGAGCTCGTCATCGGCCACGGCGCCGCCGTCGACTTCCACGTCTCCACCCAGGCCGGCGTCGTCCGCCAGACCGAGCGCTTCCTGCGCTCCGACCCGCCACGCTCCGAGGAGCTCCAGCTCCTCCAAGCCGAGGCGGCCGAGATCTTCACCTCAGCCGTCCCGGCGACCGAGCGCGCGCGCACGCGCACCGGCATCGCCGTCGCCGGCACCGCCACCTCCTGCGCCGCGATCCTCCAGGAGCTCGACCCCTACGACCCCGCCCGGGTCCACGGCTTCCGGCTCCTCAGAGCACAAGCCGAGATGCTGCTCTCCCGACTCGCCGCCATGACGCTGGCCCAGCGCCGCCACGTCACCGGCCTGCACCCCGACCGCGCGCCCGCCATCGTCGCGGGCATCATCCTGCTGCTAGAGGCGATGCGGACCTTCGACCTCACCGAGGTCGAAGTCTCCGAGCACGACATCCTGCGCGGTGCGGCGCTGAGTCGCGGCGGCGGGACGGGCGAGGGCTGAGGAACACGCCCGCCCCGCTCGCTTCCAGCGACGGGGTCAAGCAGGGCATGGCTGCCCCACCTCCCGATTTCGCCGCAGAGCGGTTGTACCTCGCATCCCCACTTCTCGGAACGCTTCTGGACGGGTGTCTGATTGTGGGCCTCTGAGCGCGGCCGGATACTGCGAACGTCGGGTCATGGGTGTACGTGCCGAACAGGCTCGCTCACCCGCTGCTCCGACGCATAGGTCCGAGCGAAGCCGCATCGAATCGGCGCCTCCCGCCGCTCGGGCCAGACAACCAGGCCCCCGCATGGCACGTACCCCTGCCCGTCCTGTCGGGGCCGACTTTGGAAGCCGCTCTTCGGGGCGGCTTCCAATTTTCGCGGACCGCGTTGCACCGGAAAGCGCAGTGCTTCTTCTTGCCAAAAGACGGTCCAACGGAACTCCCTCGCCGTTAGGCCAGATTCGACTTGCGCGGATAGACGACGTCGGGGTCTGTGAGCACGTTGACGAGCGCCGGCGCCCCCGCCTCGAACGCTCGCGCGAGCGCCGGCTTGAGGGCCTCGGGCGTCCGGACGAGCTCCCCGTGGCACCCCAGCGCCTCGACCATCTGGTCGTAGCGCGTCTCGGGCCGGAGCTCCGCGGCGACCGAGTACCCGTACAAGAACTCCATCGGGTGCTTCTCGAGCGCCCAGATGCCGTTGTTGCCCATGACCGCGACGACGTTGACGCCATGGCGGGCCAGCGTGTCGAACTCCATCCCGCTGAAGCCGAACGCGCCGTCCCCGACGAGCAGGACGACCTGCCGGTCGGGATGCGCGAGCTTGGCCGCCAGCGCGTAGCCCGGCCCGGTGCCGAGACAGCCGAACGGCCCCGGATCCAGCCAGCAGCCCGGCTCGTAGGTGTCGATCACGCGGCCTGCGTAAGAGACGAAGTCGCCGCCGTCACCGATGACGATCGCATTGCGATCCAACATCTCGCCCAGTTCGCGGTAGAGCCGCATCGGGTGCAGCGGCGCGCGGCCGTCGTCCAACTCGACGCGCTCGGCCTCGCGCTTCTCGGTCTCCTTGCCGCGCAGATGCGCGACCCAGTCGCGCGTGCGATCCGGCGTGCCGTCGCCGACCAGCGCGCGCAGGGTCGCGTCGATGCCGCCGTAGAGCGACGCCTCCACCGCCCGCGGATGCGCTCGCGCCGGCTGCGCCCGATCGATGACCACCAACTTGGTCTCCTCGCCGAACGAGCCGCCGAAGCCGAGGCGGAAGTCCATCGGCACACCGATGACCAGCGCCAGGTCGGCGCCCTTCAACCCATCTCCTCGTGCCCGCGAGAAGAACAGCTCGTGATCGGCCGCAAGGCAACCACGCGCCTGGCCGTTCAGGTACACCGGGATGCCGCGACGCTCGGCCAGCTCGCGCAGCGCCTCCTCACCCCGACCCCAGTAGAGGTTCGTCCCGGCCATGATCACCGGCCGCTCGGCGCCGTCGAGCAGCGCGAGCACGCGCTCGACGTCGCCGTCGGCCAGCGGCTCGGCGAGCACGTCGTGCAGGGCGCCTTCCAAACCGGTGTCTTCGCCCTCGGAGAAGACGTGGTCCATCGGGAAGTCCAGGAACGTCGGCCCCGAGTGCGGCGCCATCGCCGCCGCCAGCGCGCGATCGACCAGGCCCGGGATCTCATCCGGCGAGCCCGCGGTCGCCGCCAGCTTGGTCAGCGGCGCGACGAACGGGACGTGGTCGATCTCCTGGAGCGAGCCCATCCCCCAACGCATCGCCGGCGCGCGGCCGCCGAGCACGACGATCGGCGAGGCCGACTGCTGGGCGCTGGCGATCGCGCTCATCCCGTTGGTGACGCCCGGGCCGGCCGTCAGCGCGGCGACGCCCGGAGTGCGCGTGACCTTCGCCCAGCCCTCGGCGGCGAAGGTCGCGGCCTGCTCGTGGCGGGTGTCGACGATGTCGATGCCCTCCTCCCGGCAGCCGTCGTAGATCGAGAAGATGTGCCCGCCCGACAGCGTGAAGAGCTTGGTCACCCCGTGGGCCTTCAGCCTCCGGGCGATCAGCCGCCCGCCATGGACCCGCGTCGTCTGCTCCGCCTCGGTGCTCATCCGTCCATCCTCATGGCCACGCGACCGATACGCCAGCTCATCGGTCACACAACGCGGCGCCGAATCTTCAGAGACTTCCTACAAAGATGGCGCACTCAGGTCTGGTGCGCCGACATCGAGGTTGCAATCGGGCGCGATCGGCGTAGAACGGGTGGTGAAGGCACCCGAGAGGAGAAGGAGTCCCGTGGACCCCCGCTTCAAGAAGGACCTGCCCGAAGCGCAGGAGCAGAGCCTGCCCACGCGTCGCTTCGCGGCCATCGCCGCCGAGCAGGACGCGACCTACCCCATGCTGGCGCCCGCGGCGTCACTGCACGTGGGCGCCGACGAGGACGTCTACGACGAGCAGATCCTCGCGGGCCTCGTCAACGTGTAGGCCAACTGGCCAAATTGCACAACTTGTGGGTGATGCGCGTCCCTTTTGGGCGCGCATTTGCTCGTTCCCTGCACATTTGGATTGGTGAAGGACCAAATGCCTGTGCACCAGCACTCCCGCGCTAGGTGCCAAGACGGACCTCGTGGTCGACGGGCTGGGCAGCTTCTGGCAATGTCCTGCCTTCCGGATCGATCGTCAGCGCTTGTCCGACAACGACTCACCATCCTCGGGTCAAACGGACGTCCACGTCCGCCGAAAAACGGCGCGTCCGTGGGCTGACGTGGGTATCCTCGTCAGTGGCTGAGGGGTCCGTCCCATCTACGCGGTCTCAAAGGGAGGCAGCCATTCCCTCCGTTCCACCCCCAAAGCGGCATCCGTACAACCAGTGGGCGCCAGACGCGCGCGCTCTTGATCTGGTGGGCGATAAGTGGACGCTGTTGATCGTCCGCGACCTCGTCGCCGGTCCCCGCCGCTTCGTTGAACTGCAGCGAGTCCTGCCCGGGATCTCGACCGAGCAGCTGCGTTCCCGGCTCAACCGCATGGTCGCCGACGGCCTGCTGACACGCCAGCGCTACCGCGAGGTTCCGCCGCGTGTCGACTACGAGCTCACCGAGCGGGCGCGTGACCTGCTGCCCGTCGTCGGCGCGCTCGCGCGCTGGGGCGCACGTTGGGCGTGGTCGCCGCCGCGGCCGGACGAGTCCGTCGACATCGGCGCGATCCTGCGCACGGTGCCTGGGCTCACGCTGCCCGACGAGATCGACGGCATGGTCGAGATCACCGTCGTTCGCCGCGCCGGCGACATGAAGCGCTACGTGCTCACCGCCCACCGCGGCCGCATGGAGCTCGCGGAGCGTTCGGCCCCTGAGGCCGATGCGCGCATCGCCGGCCCCGAGCGGGCGTGGGTCGAGGCCCTGGGCCCCGACGCCTCCCGCACGGAGCTGGAGATCACCGGCGATCAGGGAATGGCCGACCTGCTGCTGGACGCGCTGGCGCCCGGCGCGGTGCGCGAGACGCCCGTGGCCTAGGGATGCAGACGGGCGTGCGCGTCGGAGGCCGAGCGGCCATCGACGCGCACGAGCTTGTCTGGCCAGTACCGGCTATTCGACGTCGGGACGGAGTCGGCGCCAGCCGGCGCCTCGGCCCCTGCCGACCGGCTCGATGGCACCGTCGGCCTTGAGCTCGCCTAGCACCTTGCTGATGTACGCGTCGCTGACGCCCGGCGACGCATCACGGATCTGGGCCACCTTGAACTCATCCGACAGCGATGCCCGGATGTAGAACGTGATGAGCGCCCGCTTGGAGCCACGGCCGTTGACGAGAGCCGTTCGGTTCTCGAGCTCGCGGTAGGCGGCGACGACGATGCCGAGGAAGTAATCGGTCCAAGGGCCGAGATCGTGCTTGCGCTCATGCCAGCCCAGCGTCGAGCGGTGGAGCGCCTCGTAGTAGGTCTCCCTGCTCTCCTCGATGAGCTTCTCGATGCTGATGTAGCGACCGACCTCGTGGCCGCAGACATACAGCAGCCACAACGTGTTCAAACGCGCCATGCGCCCGTTGCGGTCGCGGAAGGGGTGGATGACCAGGAAGTCCAGAACGTATGTCGCCACCAGCAGGAGCGGCGCGTGCCGTCCCTCCTGCATGGCGCGGGCGAAGCCGGCGTGGAGATCCTTCATCGCCGTGGGTGTGTCGGCGGCAGATACCGGCCGGAACCGCTCGACGACGGTTCCGTCGGGGTGGTGTTCTTCGACGCGGTTGTCCACCCCTTTCCACTTGCCCGCCGTCCGATCGCCGGTGAAGCGGGAGAGGGAGCCATGGAGTTGCTCGACGAAGCGCGACTCGAACGGGATGTCCGGGCCGTTGGCATGGATCTGATCCAAGACCAGGCGATAGCCGGCGATCTCCTGCTCGGAGCGGTTCTGCGGCGTGGTCTTGTCGGCGATCAGCGCCTCGATGCGCTCTCGCGACGCGTGGATGTTCTCGATCGCGTTGGAGGCCTCGGCGCTCTGGATCAAGGCGACCGCGCGCAGCGTCTCCAGGCCAGCGGGGTTCTGTCGGCGAAGGACCTCCTCACGACCGCGGGCCTCGGCGATCACGACCAGCGCCTGCACGCGCTCGGGAGGCAGAGCGCCGAAGTGCCGATCGAGATCCTGGAAGCTCGTCACGGCCATGAATGTACTACTAACGACACCAAGAGTATGCCGTTACGGAGAAGGGAGGCGTTCTGCATGCCCGGGGGGGGACTCGAACCCCCATGCCCTTGCGGGCAGCCGGTTTTAAGCCAGCCGTGTCTGACCAATTCCACCACCCGGGCGGAGCCTTGCGGAGCGTATCTGCCTCCGTCCTAGACTGAGAAGCCGCAACTCGCCTGCCCGTCGCGAGTTCCAACGCCGGACGGGTAACCCTGTCCCACACGCGTGGAAGTCTCAAGCCTCCGATATTCCGGGGCCGCCGGTCTCCGCGGCCCGACGCCGCTGCTGCGATTGCAGGGCGACGAGCGGCTGGTCGCGCTCACCCGCCGCGGCAACCAGGCGGCCTACGAGGCGCTTGTGGCGCGTTACCAGGCGCGCCTGTTGGCGTTCTGCCGCCACATGCTCTCCTCGCGCGAGGATGCCGAGGATGTGCTGCAGGAGGTCTTCGCCGCCGCGTTCAACGCGATGCTGGCCGACGACCGGCCGATCAACGTACGGCCGTGGCTCTACCGCATCGCGCGCAACCGCTGCCTGAACCACCTGCGCAAGCAGACCGCCATCGGGGTCGACTCGATGGACATCCACCTCGCCGAGCACGGCACCACCACCGCCGACAAGGTCCACGACCGCGAGGACTTCCGCCAGCTCGTCGCCGACGTGCAGACGCTGGCCGAGACGCAGCGCACCGCGCTGCTGCTGCGCGAGATCGACGCGCTGAGCTACGAGCAGATCGCCGAGGCGATGGAGACCACGGTCCCGTCGGTCAAGTCGCTGCTCGTCCGCGCACGGGTGTCGCTGGCCGAGGCGGCCGAGGCGCGTCGGCTGACCTGTGACGAGGTTCGTACCGAGCTCGGTGAGTGGGCCGAGGGCCTGGCGCGCATCAGCGCACCGGTGCGCCGCCATGTCCGCACCTGTCAGCGCTGCGGCGCCTTCAAGAAGCAACTGCGCCAGACCAACAAGGCGCTGGCGGCGGTCTTCCCGGTTGGGCCGCTGCTGCTGCTCAAGAAGTTCATCTTGGCCCAGGGCGCCTCGAGCGCCGGGGCGGCGGCCGGCGGCGCAGCGGCCACGAGCGGTGCGACCGTCGGTGGCGCCACCGCGGGTAGCGCGCTGTCGGCGGGCGTCGGCGCCGTCGCCACCAAGGCAGCGGCCGGCCTGGCCGCCGTGGCCATCGTCACGACCGGTGTGGCCGAGGTCGACCACGCCCAGCACCACCGTCTCCACCGCTCCCACGCGCCGGCTCAGGTCGTCGCATCGGCTCCCCCGCGCGTCGTCACCTCCAGCGCCCAGGTGCCCGCGCCCGCCCCGGCGCCGATCGCCGTCAGCTCCCAGCCGCAGCAGCCATCGGTCCCGGCGCAGCAGGCGACCGACGCGCACCCGAGCACCGCGGCGCCGTCGAGCACGGTCCCGGCCACGCCCACCACGCCCGACACCAGCGCTACGGCCAGCGTCCCCTCCAGCACCGCGCCCACCGGCACCCAAGAGGGCTACGACAACACGCGCCTGCCCGACCAGCCCAGCGCCGGTGCCACGACGGAGCAGCCGCAGTCGCCGATCACCGCAATCACGCCGGCGCCCGCCGACGCCGCACCGGCCGCCACGGTCCCGGCCCAGCCCGCGCCCGCCGATCCCGCGCCGAGCACGCCGGCGGTCACGGCCCCGACCGCGCCCGCCGATCCGGCCCCGCCGACCGACGGCTCCTCCACGGCCCCGTCGTCGACGACGCCCAGCGCGCCGCCCGTGCCGGCCACCTCGTCGATCCCGGCGGACTAGCGCCGCCGAGCCGAGCGCCTACGGGCGCTCGGTGCCGAAGCGCAACGATCTCGGCAATCGTCCGCTCAGCCTCATGGGCGCTCGGTGCCGAAGCGCAACGATCGCAGCGCCGTCTTCAGCCCACCGTTGTGCCCGACGTCGTCGGCGCGCACGATCGCCGGTGACCGCGGCGCGGTCACGAGGATGTCGACGCCGTCGCGCGCGGTGACGCTGGGCACCAACAGCACGCGACGGCCGTAGGTCAGCGGGCCGCCGGGGCGGCGGAACTGGAAGACGATCTCGAAGCCCTGCTGCTGGTTGATGTTCGCGCGGCCGTCAGCGCGCCAGACGAATCCGGGGAACGCACGCGCCATCTGCGCCTCCTGCTGAGCGGCGTAGAGCGGCAGGAAGCCGGCGGCGTCGCCACGGTAGGCGGGCAGCCTGAGGTCGCGCACCGCGAAGGTCTGTGACCGGCTGCCGACGCGCGCCAGCTCCCCGGCGGCCGGCGCGAGCCGGTGAAACGGCGCGCGGTAGACGAAGTTGAAGGCGATCGGCTGCCGCACGACGACCGCGCGCTTGGCGTCTGCGCCATCGCCGCGCAGGACCAAGGCGTAGAAGATCGCAACGACGACGAACCCAGCCAACGCCGCAAGGCCAAGACGAACCACTTGGGGCAGCGCCCGGAACCGCGGCCCCAGCAGCGCGGGCAGCGTCGGGCCGAACTCGGGACGGACGGCGGACATCGAGTGCGGAGTCTAGGCGGCTAGGGCCCCGGGTCGCCGCCGCTGACCACCCGCAGCGTGGTCTTCGCGCCGCCGGCCGTCGTCACGGTGTAGTCGCCCGGCTTGAGCCCGGCCAGGCGCTTGGTCGCGGTCTGACCCGCGGCCACCGACAGCGTCCCGCCACCCGGCGCAGAGATCGTCAACTTCTCGGCATCGCCCTTGGCGGTGACGCGCAGCTCGATCGCCAGGAAGGCCGGGATCGTCACGGTCGTGGGCGACAGCGACGCGCCATCGGCCGTCAGCGTGACGGGGACGCGCGCAGCCTCCTCGTCGCCGGCGCCGCCCTGGCCCTGCTCACCGCCGGCGGGTGCGCCACCCGTTGTCGTCGGCTTGACGCCGCCCGTCGGAACGCCGGTGGTCGCCGTGGGGTTCGTCGACGTCGACGTCGAGGTGGGCGTCGACGTCGTCGGCGTCACCACCGTCGTCGTCGGCACCGTGGCCGCGGGCCCCGTGGCCGGCGCCACCGCCGTCGTCGGCGCCTGCACGACCGTCGCCGACGTCGTGTCGTCGCTCCCGCAGCCGGCGGCCAGCACGGCGACCGCCAACGCGACGGCCACCGCCGGTGCTGCGCTCGACCGCCTCACTGCCCGATCGAGAACATCGCCTCGAGGTCGTGCTCGGAGAACACCTCGAACGCGACCATCGTCTGCGTGCGGCTGACGCCCGGCAGCTTCACGATCTCCCCCGTGATGACGTCGGCCAGCTGCTCATGGCGCTGAACGCGCACGATCGCCACGAAGTCCCACTCACCGGTGACGGAGTAGGCCTCTGCCACCCCGCCGAGACCGGCCAACGCGCCGCCGAGCGTCGAGAGCTCATCCCGCTCGGCCTCGATCAGGACGACCGCGTGTGTCATAGCTCGTGCGACGCGCCCGGGTCCAGGACGATGACCTCGGCGAAGCCCGCGTTCTGCACGTCGGCCTTGAAGGCCTGCGCGTCGGTCTCGATCAGCGGGAACGTGTTGTAGTGGCTCGGAATCACCTGATCGGCCTTGATCAGCTCGGCCGCGACGACGGCGTCGAAGCGATCCATCGTGTAGTGGCCGCCGATCGGGATGACCGCGAGGTCGAGGTGGCCGCGCTTGGCCGGCAGGGCGAGATCGCTGAACAGCCCCGTGTCGCCCGCGAAGTAGATCCGCTTGCCGCCCATCTCGACCACGAGGCCGGCCGGCGTGTTGACGGTGCCCTTCGGCGTCGTCGACGTGTGCCACGCCGGCGTCAGCCTGACGCTGACCCAGCCGAGGTCGACCGTCCCGCCGATGTTGGGGTCCTTGACGTTCTCGACGCCGGACTCGCTCAGCTCGCCCGCCAGCTCGACGATCGCCACGACCGTCGCGCCCGTGCGCTTGGCGATGTCGACCGTGTCGCCGATGTGATCGCTGTGGCCGTGGGTGAGGAAGATCGCGTCGGCGGCGACCTCGTCGGCGGTCGCCGCGGCCTTCGGGTTGCCGGTGAGGAACGGATCGACGAGCACGGTCTTGCCGTCGTGCTCCAGCGCGAACGCGGCGTGGCCCAAGAACTGGATCTTCATCTACGTCATCTCCTCTGCATCGTCGTCGACATCGAACAGCTCGCGTGCCAGCTCGAGCCCCACCGCAACGCCCACGAGCATGCTCAGGCGCGTCTCCTCGGCGATCAGGACGCGCAGCGCCGACTCGCGCTCCGGCCCCTCGCCGATCGACGCGACGCCGGTGATCTGCGCCTCGTGGGCCTCGCCGAACCAGCCGCCTGCCGAGAGCGCCTCGTTGAGGACGCGCTGCAGTCCAGGCGCGGCGTGGGTGACGATCTCCTGGGCGTGGACGAACCGCTCGGAGTCATCCGACAGCGCCGCGACGGCGGCGTCGACCTGCTCGGCGGTGAAGCGGCGGGCGGGCACGTCAACTCACCCTAGCCGCTCGACCGTCGTGGTCTACCGGCGTGTGTCGGTGCCGCGCAGCAGCATCAGCCCGGCCAGCGCGCCGAGCACTAACCCGGAGAACGTCGCGATCGCGCTCGCCCCCGGGACGACCGCCGGCATGACCGCGACGGTGGCGCCGATGACGGCCGTGCCGAGGAGGTCGCCGTCGTGCTCCACGTGGTTGCGAGCGCGCAGGACGTCGGGCAGCGCCCAAGCCGCGAGCATGCCCAGCGCCGCGCCCGGCGCGCCGAAGATCAGCGTGTCCTGCCCTGCCGCCGCGGCGATCGCGTTGCCGCCGATGCCGCAGGCGAGGAAGAGCGCGACCACCAGGATCGGGCCGTGGCGCAGCTCCAGCCGCCAGCCGTAGATCCCGATCGCCAGCAGCACCGCCAGCTGGTACCAGGCGTTGGGATAGAGGAAGGCCGAGGTGACATACCGCCACGCGTCTCCGGAGAGCGAGATCAGCGCGACGTCGGCGTTGGTGACGAACGGCAGGACCAGGAAGCCGATCAGCGAGGCGATCAGCAGCGCGAACGTCGCGTTCGGCCGGCCGGTCGGATCGCCGCGGATGCCCGGGATCTCGTTGGTGCGCAGCGGGCTCAGCGTCGGGCGCGCTGCGCGCCGCGGCGGGCGCGGAGCAGCGTCGCCGGCGCGGCGATCGATCTTCGGGGCTCGCTTCCGCAACCGGGTCCCGCAGTACGGGCACTCGGTGATGTACGGGCTGACCTCAGACCCGCACTTCTTGCAGACCACGAACAGGTCGGGCGTCCCGGCCATCTGAAGATCGATTCTAGGCCCCCGCGAGCCCGGTCGGTGAGCAGTGTGCGAAGTCGTCGCTCAGAACTCGGTGTCGCCGTCACCGATGGTCGCGGCGACGACCTCTGCCATGACCTCACGGAGGTCGTGGTTGGCCTCGTAGACGACCACCTGACGCGCGGCGCCGTTGCCGCGCGCGAGGAGATCCTCGATGCCCTCTAGTTCAGCGGCCGAGCCGAGATCCTGCGCGTGGGGGCGGAGGCGGTCCAGCAACCGCCGGGCCAGCGCCTTGGTCGCCACCCGCTCGTTGGTGGGCAGGTCGACCAGCTCTCCCTCGAGGCCATGGCGCGCGGCCAGCCAGCGGTTCTCGTCGAGCATCTGCCACGGGTACTCGCCGAGGTGCTTGCCCTCGTCGAAGTGCTCGGCCAGCTCCTTGACCATCGCCTGGATCAGCGCGGCGAGGCCGAGCGTGTGCTCGACGCGGGTCTGCGCGTCGCAGGCGCGGATCTCGACGGTGCCGAGCTTGGGGTGCGGGCGGACGTCGTACCAGAGGTAGGTGTAGTCCTCCATCACGCCGCTGGAGACCATGAACTCGATCTGGCGCTCGTAGTCGGCCCAGTCGTGGTAGCTCGGCGGGACGCCGACGCGCGGAAAAGCGCGGAAGATCGGCAGGCGCGTGCTGGCCATTCCCGTTCCGTCGCCACGCCAGAACGGCGAGTTGGCGCTGAGCGCGAGCAGCACCGGCAGATGCACGCGCATCCCGTTGGCGACGTGGATCGCCTTGTCGGGATCGTCGAGGCCGACGTGGACGTGGAGGCCGAAGATCAGCTCCTGACGCGCGACGAAGCGCAGCGCGTTGACCAGCTCGCGGTAGCGCTGGCGTGAGGCGATCCGCTGGTCCTCCCAGAGCGCGAACGGATGCGTGCCCGACGAGCCGATCGTCAGACCCCGCCGCGCGGCGATGTCTCCGACCTGGCGGCGCAGCGCCCGCAGTTGGTGGCCGGCCTCCGCCGTGTTGGCGGCTGGACGGGTCGCGATCTCCAGCACGGACTCCATCAGCTCGGGCTTGATCTCCCCGGCGGTGGTGTCGGCACCGCGCGCGTCCTCGAGCAGGGACTCGATGGCGTTGACGAGCTCGTGAGAGTCGGCGTCGACGATCATCAGCTCCTCTTCGATGCCGATCGTGTAGCTCGGCCCGCTGAAGTGGTGCTCCATCTGCCGCGCCAGCCTACCGACGCCTATGATCTGGGGTCCAAGCCATGACTCTTTTGGAGGTCTGACAGTGTCCACCGACGTGCTCAGCGGGTCGCGTCTCGAGGAGCTGCTCGGCGACGAGGCCGACACGCTCCTGAACCATCGCAGCACCACCATCGACGCTTCGGAGCTCCACCTGCCGGGCCCGGACTTCGTCGACCGCATCGTGCGCGACACGGATCGTTCCTCGACCGTCCTGCGCAACCTGCAGTGGCTCTTTGACAACGGACGCCTCGGCGGCACCGGCTACGTGTCGATCCTGCCGGTCGACCAGGGCATCGAGCACTCCGGCGGCGCCAGCTTCGCGCCCAACCCCAAGTACTTCGACCCCGACAAGATCGTGGAGCTGGCCGTCGAGGGCGGCTGCAACGCGGTGGCCTCGACCGTCGGCGTCCTCGGCGCGGTCGGCCGCAAGTGGGCCCACCACATTCCGTTCATCGTCAAGCTCAACCACAACGAGCTGCTGACGTACCCCAACGGCGCCGACCAGATCATGTTCGCCTCGCCCCAGCGCGCGGCGGACATGGGAGCCGCAGGCGTCGGCGCGACGATCTACTTCGGCTCTGAGAACAGCGACCGCCAGATCGTCGAGGTCGCCGCGGCGTTCGAGGAAGCGCATCGCCTCGGCATGTTCACCGTGCTCTGGTGCTACCTGCGCAACTCGGCCTTCAAGCAGGGCGACACCGACTACCACCTGTCGGCCGACCTGACCGGCCAGGCCAACCACCTCGGCGTCACGATCCAGGCCGACATCATCAAGCAGAAGCTGCCCGAGAACAACGGCGGCTACACCGCGATGAACGCGCTGGGCAACGGGTCGTACGGCAAGACCAACAAGTTGGTCTATGACCAGCTGACGACCGACAACCCGATCGACCTGACGCGCTATCAGCTGATCAACTGCTACCTGGGCCGCTCCCCGTTGATCAACAGCGGCGGCGCATCGTCGGGCGCGACCGACCTGGCCGAGGCGGTGCGCACCGCGGTCATCAACAAGCGCGCCGGCGGCGCCGGCCTGATCTCCGGCCGCAAGGCGTTCCAGCGCCCGACCGCCGAGGGCGTCGAGCTGCTCAACGCGATCCAGGACGTGTACCTCTCCAGCGAGGTCACGATCGCGTAGGAGCTGAGACGTGGGCGTGCCGAGTGTGCGACAGCGCACCCGGCACGCTTGCGTGCGACCTAGGGTCGGCGGCCGATGCGCCGCACGCTGCCCTGGGTCCTCGTCGTCCTCCTCGCCGCCGGCTACGGCTGGGTGCGGCGGCGTGAGGACGGCTCGTCGGCGTCTTCGTCGCTCACGGCGCGGGTGCTGCGCGTGGTCGACGGCGACACGATCCTCGTCGCCGTCGACGGTCGGCAGGAGCGCGTACGCTACATCGGCGTCGACACGCCCGAGACGGTCAAGCCGAACACGCCGGTGCAGTGCTTCGGCAAGCGGGCGTCGGCCGAGAACCATCGGCTGGTCGACGGGCGCGCGGTCCGGCTGATCGCAGACGCCGAGGCGCGCGATCGCTACGGACGGCTGCTGGCCTACGTCTACCGTGCCGACGACGGGCTGTTCGTCAACGCGGCGCTCGTGCGCGGTGGCTATGCCACAACGCTGACGATCGCGCCAAACGTGCGCTTTGTCGACCGCTTTGCCGCGCTGGCCCGCCAGGCGCGTGCCGCCGGGCGAGGGTTATGGAGCGCGTGTGAGCGGTAGCCTCCGAGGCTGATGCGCATGCGTCAGAGCCTCGCCCAGCTGGAACGGGCGCTCGTCGACGAGATCGAGCAGGACCGCGAGCAGGCAGACCGCCTGCGACGCGAGGTCGAGCTGCGTGCGCGCAAGCGCCACCTGGAGAAGACCCACAAGCGCGGCTCGATGCGCTTTGGGCTGCTGTACCTGATCCTCGTCGCCACGGCCGTCCTGGTGACGGTCGCGATGTTCGAGACGCTCTACTACGTGATGGGGTAATCGCCTAGAAGGCGATTACCTTGCGAAGAATCGCCTGGCGGCGATTTTCGCGGGGCCTTCGGGCCTATTCGGCCGCGGTGCCGAGCTTGCGGAGGGCCTCGTCGACCTCGCCGCGCACGTTGTTGTCGCTGTCGGCGGCGGTGCCCTCGACGGTCCCGGCGCGCTCCTGCTGGATCTCGAGGTAGACCTCTTTGCGGAAGACCGGGATGTCGCGCGGAGCCTGGATCCCGATGCGCACCTTCTCGCCCATGATGGAAAGAACGGAGACCTCGATGTCGTCTCCGATCATGATGCTCTGGTTGGACTTTCGTGTCAGTACGAGCATGGTTGGACGCCTCCCAACGTCCCTGCCACCGGCCGAGCGAGTCTCGCAGGGCCGGTGCCCACATGCAAGCAGCGCGAAACCATCAAATAGCGGGAACGTCGTTGGATCACGAACCTTGCCCCGAAAGCCTGTGCGAAGTCGTGTCTAGGAGGTCGGGCATCGGACTGCAGCCTGACGGACGGTGCCGACGTACCGCCCGGACGGTCGACTAGGATGGCCACCTTCGTATGGCAAGACGATCGCTCCGCCCTCATCTGAACCAGATCCGTACGTGGGTGCGCCAAGGGCGCACGGACGCGTGGGTCGCTCACCAGCTGGAGGTCACGGTCCAGCAGATCGAAGCCTTCAAGAAGGAGAACGACCTGCTCCCCGACGGGGAGTCGACGGAGACCCCCGGCGTCGACTTCGACGACGAGATCGACCTCCGCGCCGAAGACGACGCGCTCATCGCCGCCGAGCTTGAGGCCGAGGCCGCCCGCAAAGCCGAGGCCGGCGAGGACGAGGACGAGCCCTCTGACGAGGCCGGCGACGACGACGATGGCGCGCCCAAGCGCCGCCGGGGCCGCCGCGGCGGCCGTGGGCGCGCGCGCACCGGTGCCGGCGCCAAGAAGGGCTCCGCGTACGAGGGCAGCTTCGACCACGGTGACGAGGGCTACGGCCTGTGGCTGGATCCGGCGATCGCCGACGACGGCGTCTATGCCGAGCACTGGGCGGGCCACCGCCAGGTCGAGGTGACGGTCGAGGCCGACCAGATCGTCATCAAGCGGGTCGGCGATGGTGCCGACACCGACGCCGACGAGGGCTGACGACTCCAGGCTGGCTCGCGCGTTCGCCTTCGAACGCGCGCACTTTCGATGACCCGCGACGGCCTTCAACGCGCCTTCGCTTTCGAACGTGCCATGCATGCCGCCGTCGGGCGGACGGTCACCGCTGCCTGGGGGCAGGCGTTCCTCTCCCCCGAGCTCGACCGCTGTTATGACCGCAACGTCCTCTGGGCCATCGATGACGCCGGCGGCATCAGCGCGGAGGCGCTCGACGGCCACGCCGACCGCCTGCTCGGCGGCCACGACCTCCCGCACCGCCGGCTCCTGCTCGAGCCGATCGCCCGAGCACGGCTGCATGATGGTCTGATCGCCCGAGGCTACGACGCAAGCCGTCACGTCTTCCAGGTCCATGCCGGCCCCGCAGCGATGCCGGACGCCGTCGCGGGCGTGGAGGTGGTCGAGGTCTCGGTCGAGGCGATCCTGGCCGCTAACGACCACTACCTGCAGACCGACCGCGACACGCCCTACGGTCGCGACGGCCGCACACGCCGCCATCTGCTCGAGCACCACCGCAGCTACGGACCGGCCGGTGCGCAGGAGCGGCGCTTCGCTGTCTGTGACGGCAACAACGTCGTCGCCTGGGCGCGGCTGTGGACGCGCGGCGCCGAAGCGCAGGTCGAGGACGTCATCTGCCTTGCCGAGCACCGCGGCCGCGGGTACGGACGCGCGGTGGTCGCTGCGGCCACCCGTGCCGCGCTCGCTCAGGACCCTGAGCTGCTGTTCATCGTCGCCGACGCCGACGACTGGCCCAAGGAGCTCTACGCGCGTCTCGGTTTCGCGTCCGCCGGCGAGCTTGGGGTCTATCTGCGATTCGCGCGGATGCCGCAGAGCTCGGGGCCCGGAGCGGCGTAACGCGCGTCGGCGTCAGTCGGCCGGGCGCGGGTCCAGCCGGCGGCCACCGGCGTAGTCCGACGCCTCGCGGACGTAGCGGCCGAAGGCGGCGTCGGCGGTCGTCCGCGCGTCCCAGGCCCACGGCGCACCCGGGGCGACGCTGTAGGCGATGTCGGTGCACCAGGCGGTGCCCTGGTCGTAGAGCTCGACCAGCTCGTCGATCGTGAAGGGGCCGCCAAGCCGGCGGCGCAGTTCGGCGAGCACGTGATCGACGACGCGATCCATCGCCATGCGCTCATCCGGAAGGGACTCGCGCACGCGGCGCTCGCCATCCTTCCACTGGAACATCGACGTCTCGAACTGGGCCACGAGCGCAGGCTAGCGCCGGCGGCCACTCATCGATCGCCGGGGAGGCCCTTGACGATGAACGGACGCTCGCCGGGCTTGACGAGCCCGAGCCGGCGCGCCTCGCGCTCCAGCGTGCGCGGGTTCTTCAGGGCGGTGTGCCGCGTCCGCAGGCGCTTGTTCTCGGCCTGCAGCGCGCTGACCTCACCGCGGCGGGCCTTGGCCTCGCGGTAGGTGTGAAAGAACGTGATCGACGGCCCGACGTAGAGGGCGACGACGCCGACCAGGACCATCAACAGCGCGACACGGCCGACGCGATCCCAGCGGATGGCCCGACCGCCACCCGCGACCACACGCGGCCGCTGTCGAGCGCGGGGCTCCGTGGAGGGACGGGAGCGCGCGTGCGCCGCGGACTGGCGGGCTGGGGACATCTAGAGGCCCGTTCGCCCCGCGCACACGCGTTCCTGCCCGATTCAGCGCATGATCGACGCCACCCACGCACGCCCACCAGCCATCGAGGGACGATTGATGGTCGCCAAGCGACCATGAGTCGTCCCTCGATGCCCGGCGCGGCGCTAGGAGCGAAAGACGGAGCGACCCGGGTAGGTCGCGTCGGCGCCCAGGGCCTCTTCGATGCGCAGCAGCTGGTTGTACTTCGCCACGCGATCGGAGCGTGAAGGCGCGCCGGTCTTGATCTGCCCGCAGCCGGTCGCAACCGCGAGGTCGGCGATCGTGACGTCCTCGGTCTCGCCCGAGCGGTGCGACATCACCGCGGTGTAGCCGGCCTCGCGGGCCATGGCGATGGCGGCCAGCGTCTCGGTCAGCGTGCCGATCTGGTTGACCTTGATGAGAATCGAGTTGCCGACGCCCGCGTCGATGCCGCGCTTGAGGCGGTCGACGTTGGTCACGAACAGGTCGTCGCCGACCAGCTGGACCGTCGCGCCGATCTTGTCGGTCAGCGCCTTCCAGCCGTCCCAGTCCTCTTCATCCATCCCGTCCTCGATCGACAGGATGGGATACTTGCCGGCGAGTACCGACCAGTAATCGGCCAGCTCCACCGAGCTCAGCTTGCGGCCTTCGTGCTCGAGGTCGTAGACGCCGTTCTCGAAGATCTCCGACGTCGCCGGATCCAGCGCGATCGCGATGTCCTCGCCGGGCTTGTAGCCCGAGGCCTCGATGCCCGCCACCAGCAGCTCCAGCGCCGCCTCGTTGGATTCCAGGTTCGGAGCGAAGCCACCCTCGTCGCCGACGGTTGTCCCGAGCTTGCGATCGTGCAACGTCTTCTTCAAAGCGTGGAAGACCTCGGTGCCGTAGCGCAGCCCCTCCCGGAAGGAGCTCGCGCCCACCGGCACGATCATGAACTCCTGGAAGTCCACCGAGTTGTCGGCGTGCGCGCCGCCGTTGAG